>JAHDCK010000538.1 GCA_020629915.1 Saprospiraceae bacterium | reverse complement strand
GGGACGAGGCTACGCCCCTTTGGAATTTTTCCAAACCATTTTTCTACAAATAGGGTCGGTGCGCTGCACCTTTTTTGCTTATGTCAATGATATTGCCCTAACCCCTAAATGGGAACCCCTGCCCACCTTTTGATTGCGGGTAGGATTTTCCTTTAGGGCGAGTAGAGCAAAAAAAAGATCATCGTTTAACTTTTTAAAAGCCAATAAAACCTGTTGATACAATTCGGTGTAAGCACAGCTTACACTAATCTATTTGATAAAAATTATATAATAATATTATAAAAACATCCCCAAAGGCCCACCGCCCGGTGTCGGTGTCCAGAAATTATTAATATTCGGAAAAATTTGATTTAAATCAGCGGTAGAAGCACCAAACCACAAAGCCAGTTCCGCAAAATATTCATCACAGGAAGTCGTAGGCACCAATCGCCCGCCACCAAGATCCAGGGGATTATCCAAATAAAGCACAGGAAACTGACCGTAGATTTTCTGTCCTTCGACCGGGTTGCCAAAGACCAGGGCATTTCCACCCCAGGCATGATCCGCGCCGTCACCATTAGAGGCCAGTTTTCTACCAAAATCTGACATCGTAAATCCAACCACATTATCCTGCATTCCCAGCTCCGTCATTGCCGAAGTAAATGAACCAATAGCATTATCCACCTCGCTCAATAAAACCGTGTGATCCAGCAACAAATCATCATGCGTATCCCAGCCGCCATGTTCTATAAAAAAAGTTTGGTTAGTCACGCCCAGCAAATCCCTCGCAGCAATCGTCTTCGCTACCATCAGTAATTTTTGAGATAGCGAATCATTCGCAAAAGGTGTGGAGATACTCGCCCCGTTTTGAATGGCCGAACTAAAAGCAAAGGACGTTCCATTGGCATCCTGCATCGTATTGGCATAAGCCGTTTGCAGGATATTGACGTAAGTTTGATCCAGCAGGTTATCTACCGTTTGCCTTTTCAGCGTTTCGTAGAATCCATTATCACTAGCTCCGTTTATTAAAACACTTCCCGAATTCTGGGCACTAATCGCATATTCTTTTACAATATTTCCTCTTTGAAATACATTCACTCCATCCAGGGAAATATTCATAGAAATATCTTGATTAGCATTATTCGTATATAAAATGTCACCCATACGTCCACCCCAGCCCAGGGCGTTGATGTCCTGAGGTACGCTTGTTTGCCAGTGGATCCTCTGGTCGAGGTGAGAAAATAATCCAAGGGGAACATTGGCCGTTTCGTTGAGGATGGTGGTAACGGTGGTGGGTTCTACCAGTGCACCGATATTCGCAACAAAAGCAGCATTCCCGGCTTCAAATAATCCCTGCAAATTGCTCAAACTCGGATGCAAACCAAATTCCATCCCGGAAGTATTCGTAGGATTTATGGCCAGTAAATCATTTTGCGCCAGGGCAAGATTTCCACGAGCCGTTGCATATTCATTATACTCCGAGTTGCCTCTGGGAACAAGCATGTTAAAACTGTCGTTCCCACCTTGTAGCATGATACAAACTAATGCCTTGTAGTCATTCGCCGAGCGAATGAACGGACGATTGGCGGCTGCGGCTGCGCCAATCAGACCCATATTCGTGATGCCGGACAGGAGGGAGGTAACGCCGATAGAGGCGCAGCCCATGATCGTTCTACCAAGAAATTGCCGACGGGTATGTTTATGTTTTGACATTTTTATTATGGGTTTATTTTATATAAAATCTTAATGTGAATTTTTGTATAAAGTAAAAAAATATTATAAAACTTCAACTTTGTGCTTGTTGTGCATTTATCAAAACCTCGCATACCCGGCTTTAACAAATGGTCAGATTTCATTTGTTAAATCCGAAACGCAGTGGAGGTTTTGATAAATGGTCTTTTGCAAATTACTTCTATTGGAGAAGCGTATTCTTCCTTTTAACT
>JAHDCK010000115.1 GCA_020629915.1 Saprospiraceae bacterium | reverse complement strand
TTCAAGGTAAAATATTCTTTTGGAAAATCCTTTGCCTCAAACAGGAAAACGTGAAAATGTGGCCCCAGAAATAATTTTGGATCCGGGAGTTTATCTTCGTGCTTTCCCGGTTTCATCCGCATGAAAAGAGTAGATACATTGTCTGGCTCACGCAAGGCAGTTTGCAGCATACTTTCAAAGGGTGCTCCCCAGGGAATCCATATTTTTGCATGTTCTACCTTACCCCAGTCTATTAAAACTTTCCGGCTTTCAGGCGTAATATTTTCTTCCAGGATTTTATCAATATAGGTCATGCGTTCCTGATAAAATTCCCGCTTGGAGTAAATGCGTTCCAGACTCACAATCATTAGGGCCAACAAAACAACCAGCACAGGAACGCTATATTTAGATTTTAAAATTTCATACGTAAAAGGCACTGCAAAGAAAATTCCAAAAATCGTATAATAACTTTCCATCATGATTGGGGATTCGCCTTTGTGGTAGGTAATGACAATTATCATAGTAAAACCTGCCACTGCTCCTAGTACAGCCAACACTTTTAAAAACTTTTTTTCTACCAGCATCCAAATCATCATCCCTACAAAAAGTACCAAAAGCAATCCACATTCCTTATCCATATATCCCTGCAAATACTTAAAACTCCACAGGCTGAAAAATTTTGGCAGTAACTCCGGAAGTGTTGATAAGACACTAATTTTGTTTCCTTCATATCCTCCGGATGGAATACTTAATATTTTATACCCAAATATACTAACAGAAGCAATTAGTGCCAGGTAATTCGCCGGAACTTTCCACCTGTTTTCATGTATTAAATCATAAACGAGATAAAACACTAGCGGAATAATAAATAACAAATGTCCGGTAGAAATCAACCAGATTATCAGCAGCGTAATGATAGTATTCCAGAGATTTGAGAAATTTACTTTTGTGATATCTCTGCTCATCCAACCGACGATCAAGCCTGACGCTGCAATCGTTGCCTGCAATTCTGCTACAGAATAATAATAGGTATGACGGATGGTCAAACATAAAGCCAATGCCATAAATATCCCGGCGTATATGTTTTTAAATTTTACGGTTATAACTAAATAAATCGCATAATAAAAAAGCATAAATGCAGCAGAATATAAAATCAGAAAAGTTTGCAGAGAACAACCCAGTTTTTTAGCCAGCAGCGGAAGCCACTGAGAAAACAACGCAATGTACCGATGGTACTCAATATTAAATGTATCGTAAAATAATATTTTAAAACAATAATATGCAGAGTCAAAGGAAAGCATTCGCTCCTTGTAAAAAGCAATAGAGAGAAACAGGAAAAATAAAAAAAAGACATGCCCAATCACATGCAATATTTTTTCGTATGTTTTTTCCTCTATTGTTAAAAATCTGTTCATAGTTTACTTAAACAACCCGTAACGGACAATACAATAAATAGCTCTGAAGCCATCCCGCCATCCTAT
This sequence comes from Saprospiraceae bacterium, assembly GCA_020629915.1. Classification (GTDB taxonomy): domain Bacteria; phylum Bacteroidota; class Bacteroidia; order Chitinophagales; family Saprospiraceae; genus JAHDCK01. Next base: position 10,679 of record JAHDCK010000115.1, on the reverse strand, counting down.
CTTTTTTCCCTCGGCATAGGTTCTACCATAATAAGATATGCCAACTTCATATATGCGAATATCTTTAACTCTTGAAATTTTAGCGGTTACCTCCGGTTCGAACCCAAAGCGATTTTCTTTAAACTTTATTTGCTGGACTATTTCCGTCTTAAAAAGCTTATAGCAAGTTTCCATATCTGTCAAATTTAAATTCGTAAACATATTTGACAAAAATGTAAGGAATTTATTTCCAATTGAATGCCAGAAAAATAAAATTCGGTGAGGTTTTCCACCCATAAAACGCGACCCGTAAACCACATCTGCAAACCCATCCCAAACCGGCTGAATCAAAATATTATACTCATTGGGATCGTATTCCAAATCGGCATCCTGAATAATCAAATAATCCCCGGTTGCCTCTTTGATGCCTCGATGGAGAGCCGCCCCCTTCCCCATATTTTTAGGTTGCTCATAAAACTGGATATTCAAATCCGAATGGGTAGACATATATTCCCGGATAACATCGGCCGTTCGATCTTTTGAACCATCATTAACGATGATGATTTCCTTTGTAATTCCGTGCAACAATTCCACCTCTTTGACTTTATCTAAAATCAGGGTAATAGTCTTTTCCTCATTGTAAGCAGGAATAACGATGGAAAGCTTATCAAACTTCATGGCGCAAAGGTAAAATTTATGGTTAAATTAATATCTCCTTATTTTAGACAAATACGATTCCAAAAGACAATTTAGTTTTTAAGTAGCAGGCAAAAAATAAGGTTTCGATTTTAGGTTATTTTTTAACCGTTACTAAACCAGCGGTATTTTAAAATTGTCCACAAGGCTTTCAGTCCATCCTTCCAACCAATTTTTTTCCCCTCCTGGTTTGTTCTTGGATGATAACTAATCGGTACTTCATGTATTGCAACTCCTTTTCGGGCAATTTTTACAGTGACTTCCGGCTCCCAGGCAAAATCATCATTCTCAATTTTTATAGATTGAATTAATTTTCGTTCAAAACACTTGTAACAGGTGGGTTCATCTGTCAATTGCAATCCACAATTTAAATTTGTAAACCAACTGATAAAAACACCTCCAAGATACGCCAACCAATAAGAATCCGGGTGTTTGCCTTTAAACAGATTTTTTTTAGGTCGTTTTTTTTCTTTTAAGATTCGGGAGCCATAAACTACGCGCGCTTTTTTATTTAAAATTTCTTCCAGAATTAAATTGTAATCCTGCGGATCATATTCCAGATCGGCATCCTGTACAATGACAAAATCACCTGTTGCCTTTTTTAGCCCTGTTTTTATTGCAGCGCCTTTCCCTCTATTTTTTTTATGTCGCAATAAAATCCAATTGGAATTCCCCTGAAGTAATGCCCAGGTTTTATCTGTAGAACAATCATCTATAATTATGACTTCCTTTTCTATTCCATCCATCAATTGTACCCGCTCCACTTTTTCCAGCAGTTGGAGGATAGTTTTTTCTTCATTAAAGGCAGGAATCAAAATGGAAAGTTTCACAGTTTATCCATTAAAAAAGGCTTGTGCCGAAATAGACACAAGCCTTGAAATATTTTAAATAAAATCTTTTAATCAAATGATTGATTGGCTTGAGCAGAAGCATCTACCAATGCCTGATATTCCTGCGGACTCAAACCATCCATGCAGAAGTGAATTGGATTGATGGGTTTTCCCTTATAACGCACCTCGTAGTGAAGGTGAGGAGCTGTAGAGGTTCCGGTATTCCCAATTTTGCCGATCATCTGTCCTTTCTTCACTTTCTGACCTACCCGCACATCTATGGCACTCATGTGCGCATACAAAGTTTTGTATCCATATCCATGATCAACAACGACGTATTTTCCGTATCCCCTGCGCTTATGCTTCACCAAAGTTACTTTCCCATCACCAGTCACCTGAATAGGCGTTCCAATCGGTGCAGAAAAATCAATGCCCTGGTGCATCTTGATCACCTTGTGAATAGGATGCAGGCGACGCCCGAAACCAGACATCAATCGCATACTCTTATTTAACTTATCTTCTTTTACCGGCTTGATGGAAGGAATTGAAGCAAACATCTTTTCACGATCCTTGGCCAGTTCGATGATTTCATCCAGTGATTTGGACTGAGTAGCCATTTGTCGCCCAATTTTATCCAGTTTAGAGGATGTTTCTACCATTACTTCCCCCGTATTTTTATACTGAGTCAGGTGAGCATACTTATCGCTACCTCCAATACCCATATTCCTAACATCGTTAGCAATTGGATCCATACCAAAGATCATTCGATAAACACTGGCATCCCGATCCCTCAAATTAGCCAATACCTTATCCTGCAAAGCCATTTGCTCTCCAAGTAATTTATATTGAGTTTTCATTTGGTTTAGTTCCCGTTGGAGCATTTGCTCTTTAGGGGAGGGAAGGTAAGCTAAAGCAAAGGAGGAAATAATAGCCGCAAATACCAGTATAGCACAAATAAAGCTAATCGCTCTAAGGATTCTGGTTTTGAGTGGCACTTCCAATTTCTCATACCGCAAGGTCTGAGTATTGTAAACAAATTTTTCTTTTCTCATAATGACAATATTAGTATAAATCACTAATTTTGCACTTCTTTAAGATAAAACAAGAATGTGACTTTCTGTTTTTCATTTTCAGAATGCCAAAGGTAAAAGGTCAATTTTAAAAATTCAAACTATTTTTAAAGAAGTTTTCAACATGCAATTATTTTATTTTTTTGTAAAACATTGATTTTCAATAAATTAACCTTTTTGCTTACAGTATATTGCCTTATTTTTAACAATTTAAGCCTATATTTTTTCTCAAATTGAAACTTCTCCACCCCATTAAAAGCCATTTAAAAACACCGAATTTCTGCTTGTTTTATGGTATTTTTTATAAAAATGTGACATCAAACGCGAATGAAATCTTCTGAAATCCGTCAAAAATTCCTCGATTTTTTTGCTTCAAAACAGCATAAAATCGTACCCTCAGCCCCCATTGTAAACAAAGATGATCCAACTCTGCTTTTTACTAATGCAGGGATGAATCAGTTCAAAGATTTTTTCCTGGGTAATCAGGAAGCTCCCTTCAAACGTACTGCTGATACTCAAAAATGTCTTCGGGTATCCGGTAAACAAAATGATCTGGAAGAAGTCGGGCGTGACAGCTACCACCAAACGATGTTTGAAATGCTGGGCAACTGGTCTTTCGGAGATTATTTCAAGGAAGAAGCCATCGAATGGGCATGGGAATTTCTAACAGAAGAATTAAAAATCCCAAAAGACAGGTTATACGCCAGTTATTTTGAAGGAGATAAAGAAGATAATCTCGAACCAGATAATGAAGCGCTGAATTTCTGGAAAAAATGGCTGCCCGAAGATCGCATCTTACCTTTTGATAAAAAAGATAACTTTTGGGAAATGGGCGATACTGGTCCATGTGGCCCCTGCTCAGAAATCCATGTGGATATGCGCTCAGATGAAGCCCGCAAAAAAGTGGACGGAGCTACTTTAGTAAATGCGGATGACCCCAAGGTCATAGAAATTTGGAATCTGGTTTTTATTCAGTTCAACCGCAAAGCGGATAATAGTCTGGAGCAACTACCCGCAAAACATGTGGATACCGGAATGGGCTTTGAGCGATTGACAATGGTCATGCAAAATAAAACATCCAATTACACTACGGATATTTTTTCGGATCTGATGAAAAAAATCGAAACGGATTCAGGAGTATCCTACAAGGATAGCTATGCTCCAGATGCAATGTCCGATATTGCCATTCGGGTGATTGCGGATCACATTCGCGGGATTGCTTTTTGCATTGCTGATGGGCAGTTACCTGGCAATACCGGCGCAGGGTATGTTGTCCGTAGAATTTTAAGACGGGCCGTTCGATATTATTTTAGTTTTTTAAATATAAAAACACCTTATCTGCATCAGCTCATTCCCATGTTGGCGGATCAGTTTGAAAATATCTTCCCCGAACTAAAAGCACAGGCAGACTTTGTAGCAAAAGTTATACAAGAAGAAGAAAAATCATTCCTTCGCACCCTTGATGCCGGACTAAAACGCTTTGAAGCACTTGAAATAAAAAATAACCAAATCGAAGGCAAAGCTGCCTTTGAATTATATGATACGTACGGCTTCCCAATTGATTTAACTCGATTGATTGCTGAGGAAAAAGGCTACGCTATTGACGAGGTGGGGTTTGAAAAAGCACTGAATGAACAAAAAAATAAAGGAAAAGCAGATGCCAAAAAATCCACGGGTGACTGGCAAATTTTAAATGATAGTACGGAAGTGGAATTTGTAGGTTATGATCAACTGGAAATTAGTGATATTAAAATTTTAAAACATAGAACTGTAGAGCAAAAGGGTAAAACCCATACGCAGGTCGTTTTAAATAAAACACCATTCTATGCTGAAAGTGGTGGACAAAGAGGAGATAGTGGCTGGTTGCAAATTGGAAATGAAAAAGTAGCGGTTTTTAATACTGTCAGAGAAAACGAACTCATCATTCATCAGGTAAAATCCTTGCCTGCAGATTTGTCTGGCTCTGTTTCTGCCTCGGTCAATACAGGTAAAAGAAAAGCAACGGAAAAAAATCACACAGCAGTTCACCTCATGCACGCTGCTTTGCATAAAATCCTTGGAGAACATGCCCTACAGAAAGGTCAGGATGTGGATGGCGAAAGATTGCGTTTTGATTTTTCTCATTTTCAAAGAATGACTGAAGAAGAAGTAGCCAATGTAGAATTGATGGTCAATCAAAAAATCAGGGAAAATATCCAACTGGAAGAAAACCGGAATATGCCAATCGAAGCGGCCAAAGCATCAGGAGCTACTATGCTTTTTGGTGAAAAGTACGGTGATACCGTTCGGGTGATCACATTCGGCAAAGATTTTTCAATGGAGTTGTGTGGGGGAACGCATGTTCCGTCCACCGGGCATATCGGTTTATTTAAAATTTTATCCGAAAGTTCTGTTGCAGCCGGAGTACGTAGAATTGAAGCAGTAACCGGAGAAAAAGCAGAAGCTTATATTAATGGAGAAATTCAAACTCTAAATGATATTCGAGGCTTGTTTAAAAATCCAAAAGATATTGCAAAAAACGTGGCTGCTCTTCAGGAGGAAAATAAAAAGCTGCAAAAACAGTTAGAAGAAATGCTGCATCAGCAAGCGGGAGCTCTGAAAGATCAGCTCAAAGCCAAAGTAGAAAATATCAATGGTATCAATTTCCTGGGAGCTAAACTTCCACTTTCAGATGCTAAAGCCATTAAAACCCTCGCCTATGATTTGAAAAAAGAGCTAGAGAACCTCGTTATTGTTTTTGGAGCCGAAGTAAAAGGGAAACCACAACTAACCATTGTTATTGATGAAGGACTCGTCGAGTCTCGTCAACTTCACGCTGGAAATATGATACGTGAACTGGCCAAAGCCATTCAGGGTGGCGGCGGCGGACAACCCTTTTTTGCTACAGCAGGGGGAAGCAATGCAGCGGGTCTTGAAACCGCTATTCAAAATGCCAAAGCCATGCTTAGTTAAGATAAAATTTTAAAAAAACCCTTTTTAGAATTAAATTCGTCCAATAGGGGGAATCTTTCTAATAGTTTTGGCACTATCTGTGTTTTAGTGTTTTTATTAAAACAAATGACTTATGCGTAGTTCTTTCTTTTTATACTGCACCTTTATATTGTCAAGCCTCCCTGTTTTACTTCTGGGAAACCTCCCTGTTTTTGCTCAGGTAATAACCGGCGATCTGGAAACCCATCTAAAAAAGAACGGAATTCAGGATTATAAAAAATCAAAAGATGGTATTTTTTATACCGTAGAAAAAGAAGGCAGAGGAGAGCAACCAAGATTGGGACAGTATATTAAACTTCATTATACAGGGAAACTGCTTAGTGGTCATAAATTTGACTCTTCTATTGAAAGAAATGAGCCCTTTGTTTTCCAGCTAGGGCAACGACGGGTTATCCTGGGTTGGGAATATGGTATCCCTCTGCTCAAAGAAGGTTCCAAAGCTACTTTATATGTCCCTTCTCATCTGGCTTATGGAGAGTATGGAGCGGGAGCCATCCCAGCTAATGCGCATCTCGTTTTTAATATTGATTTTTTAGAAATACTTTCTCCCGAAGGTTACGATGCCTATATGGTTGAACTGGAAAATAAAGAAAAAGATGCTTTTGAAGCTAAAAAGAAAAAACAACGAATTGCAGACAGGGAAAAAATTAAAAATTACGTGGCTCAAAAAAAACTGCGCACTAAAGTTCGACCTTCTGGATTGAATTACATCATTTCAGATCCGGGGAAGGGATTTAAACCTAAAGATGGTCAGGAGTTGACTGTACTCTTCAAGGGAAGTTTACTCAATGGAAAAGTTTTTGAAGATTCTTTTAAAGCTAAAAAGCCATTCTCGTTTATTCTAGGTCAAAATGAAGTAATAAAAGGCTGGGAAGAGGGCATGAAATTATTGGGTAAAGGTGGAAAAGCCACTTTTATTTTGCCTTCTGAATTGGGTTATGGAGCAATGCCTATTGATGATCTGGTTCCTGCTTATTCTGTTCTGATATTTGAAGTAGAAATGCTGGACATAAAATCCGTAGAAAAAAAATAATATTTATCTATAAGAGATTTCTTTTAATGAAAATGGCCGGAGGTGACCTTCGGCCATTTCTATTAAAAGCTGACCCTGAATGTTTACACCCCGGATAATACCCGAAAAAGATGACCCATCAGAATTAGAAAAATAATTTTCTACATCTTTTTTATATAAAAAGGATGAATATTTTTCTTTTATTTTTTCTGTTTCCCCTCGTTTTAAATTTTCAAATTCTCTTTCCACAAACAAGCATAACTGAGCTATAATTTTATATAAGTCAAAAGAAACTCCAGTTTCCAGTTTCATGGATGTAGGATTGGGCAGCAAGGAAGGAAAATGTTCCTGATTAACATTCAATCCTATTCCAACTATACAGTAATGGAACTTATTTCCCAGAAGGCTGTTTTGTATTAAAATACCACTTACTTTGCGATCTGCTACATATATGTCATTTGGCCACTTTATAGTAGCATCTTTTATCCCATTTTCTAATATCACATTTAAAACAGCGAGAGAAATGAACTGACTTAACAAAAATTGTTGCTGAACTTCCAGAAATTCAGGGTAGAAAATTATGCTCATAGTGACATTTTTCCCTGCCGTAGAATGCCATTTACTGCCAAATTGTCCCAGACCGGCCTGCTGATCAAAGGTCGAAATGACAGTTCCCGCAGATGGTTTACTTTTTGCTAGTAAACTTGTAGCATATACATTTGTCGAGGCTACCCAAGGGAGTTCAATAAAATTTTTACCCACCCATTTGGCAGGGTAATCAGAAGAAAATATTTTTTTTATCATTGACTATACTTCTAACCAAAGATCGTTATTGATAATTGTTGTAACTTCGGAAAAATTTTCATTCAACAAATTTCCAACAGGAAACAACAAAATTAACGCTTAAAATTTAACATTTGACTTCTCAGAAAAAAAGAATCCTCAATGAGGAAATATCCATAGAAGCTATCAACCAAATTATTATAGATAGCATTTTAGACACCAAAGGAGAAAATATTGTTAAACTGGATTTGAGAAAACTGGAGGAAGCTCCATCTGATTTCTTCATTATCTGTGAAGGAAACTCCAATACTCAGGTCAATGCTATTGCCGATAAAATCATTAAAAAACTCAAGGAAGAAAATATCCTTCCCAATCACATGGAAGGAACCAAAAATTCTCTTTGGGTTTTAATTGATTACTTTTCAACAGTGGTTCATATTTTTTATAAAAAAACCAGAAAATTTTATCGGTTAGAAGACCTCTGGAGTGATGCAGAACGAATTGAATACCAAAATCTTTAAGCCCAATCTAACAAAATCTCTTTTTGTAGTGTTTTACAGAAAACAGTTATATCATCTCTTAATTTTAGAAAATGAGCGAACGCAATAATAAACAAGACGATAACAAAAAGAATAATAAATTCAATTTCTATTGGATTTATGGTCTGATTGCTGTTATGCTGCTTGGCTTGAATTTTTTCCATTATACCTATTATAATACTCAAGAGGTACACTGGGGAAATTTTGAATCCATGCTGGAACAGGGTCACGTAGACAAAGTCCGGGTGATCAATAAAGAAGTTGCCAAGATTTATATTAAAGAAGACTTTCTAAAAGGAAAAGATTATGAGGAAGTAGCTAAAGGGATTTATGGTAACGAACTCAACCCAGGCCCTCATTATAAGTATAATATTGGTTCTCTTGAGGCCTTCGAAGCAGATTTCAAAGAAATTCAAGAAGATCTCGATGAAGAAAAACGAGTTTATCTCAAACACGAAACTGAACAAAACTGGATCGGGCCATTGCTCAGTTGGGTCTTACCTATATTAGTCATCGTTGCCATCTGGTTGTTTATCATGCGTCGGGTAAGTGGCGGAGCCGGAGGCCCTGGGGGACAGATTTTTAGTATCGGAAAATCAAAGGCGACCCTATTTGACAAAAACACGAAGGTCAATGTTACTTTCAAGGACGTTGCCGGATTAGACGAAGCCAAGGAGGAAGTCATGGAGGTCGTTGACTTCCTGAAAAATCCTAAAAAATATCAGGCACTTGGAGGTAAAATTCCAAAAGGTGTGCTGCTTGTTGGCCCTCCCGGAACAGGTAAAACTTTATTGGCAAAGGCCGTTGCAGGAGAAGCTGGTGTACCATTCTTTTCGATTTCCGGTTCGGATTTCGTAGAAATGTTTGTCGGTGTCGGAGCCTCCAGAGTTAGAGATTTGTTTAAGCAAGCTCGTGAAAAATCGCCTTGCATCATTTTCATAGATGAAATTGATGCCATTGGTCGCGCCCGTGGCCGTGGTTCTTTTCAGGGTGGAAATGACGAGCGTGAAAATACGCTCAATCAGCTGCTAGTAGAAATGGATGGTTTCGGAACAGATAGTAATGTCATTCTTATGGGAGCAACGAACCGCCAGGATGTTCTGGATAGTGCCCTCATGCGTCCCGGTCGTTTTGACCGACAAATTGGAGTTGGATTACCGGACATCAAAGGCCGAGAAGCCATTTTTGATGTTCACTTAAAAAATATTAAAGTTTCCGATGCTATCAACCCCAAAACACTGGCTGAAATGACACCAGGTTTTGCCGGAGCAGACATCGCCAATGTTTGTAATGAGGCGGCTCTCGTAGCTGCCCGCCGGGATAAAAAAGAAGTAGAAATGGATGATTTCAATTACGCCCTTGATCGGGTCATTGGCGGATTGGAAAAGAAAAATAAAATTATCTCTCCGGAGGAAAAACGCATTATTGCTTACCACGAAGCCGGTCATGCTATCTGTGGGTGGTTCCTGGAAAATGCTTCCCCTCTTGTGAAAGTAACGATTGTGCCTCGCGGGATCGGGACGCTTGGATATGCGCAATACCTTCCTAAAGAGGAGTATATCACGACTAAAGATAAATTACTGGATAGAATGTGTATGACTCTAGGTGGACGAGCGGCTGAGCACAATATTTTTGGTAAAATTTCTACCGGGGCGCAAAGTGATTTGGATCAGGTGACGAAGATGGCTTATGGGATGATTGCCATTTATGGTATGAATGAAAAGGTTGGAAATGTCTCTTTCTACGATATGCAAAACCGCAATCAGTTTGAAAAGCCTTACTCCGACGAGACGGCAAGATTGATTGATGAGGAAAGTCGCAAATTGATCGAAGGGCAATATGAACGCGCTAAAAAATTGCTGGAAGATAGATCACACGAATTGGAGTTGCTTGCACAGCAGTTACTGGAAAAAGAAGTTTTAGTAAAATCTGATGTAGAAAAATTAATCGGAAAACGGCCGAGTGAAATTGAAGTGGATTCCGGAGAAAATGCTCAGGATGACCTCGATATCGAAGAGCCGGAAGCAACTGATATTTAATTGTAAAATATTTTAATAAAAAAAGCGACAAAAGAATTTCTCTTGTCGCTTTTTTTATTTCTATTTTTGAAACATGTCGGATTCTAAAAAAAATATTCTAAAGAAAATACAAAACGCCCTCCAAACGAAAACGGAAAAACCTTTCCCGGATGTTTCTGCTGGTACTCCCTTTAAACCCTTGGGAGAAGAAGATCCCTTAGTCGTTTTTGCAGAGCAGTTTGGAAAAGTAAACGGGCAGTTTATTTTTTGTGAAAACGTCCGGGAACTCATGGGAAATTTTCGAACGCTGGTAGATCAGAAGGGCTGGAAAAATCTGTATTGTTGGGATAAAGATTTGCAGGACTTCTTTGCAAGGAATGATTTTAGAGAATGCCGAATTGGTCGAAATCTGGAAAAAGCAGATGCCGGAATTACTTCCTGTGAATTTCTCGTCGCCAGAACCGGAAGCATTTTGCTTAGCAGTCGCCAGGCAGGCGGGCGGACGCTTTCCGTTTATCCGCCGGTGCATATCGTGGTGGCTACAACGGATCAGGTTGTTTACGACATTGCTGAGGGATTGAATAAAATCAAGCAACTTTATCCCGGTCATTCTCCTTCCATGATTACACTCGCTACGGGTCCCAGTCGCACAGCCGACATTGAGAAAACTTTGGTGCTGGGGATGCACGGGCCGATGGAAGTTTATGTATTTTTATTAGAAAAATAAACCCGCTGTTTTGGCGTTTTATAATTGTAATTTA
>JAHDCK010000114.1 GCA_020629915.1 Saprospiraceae bacterium | reverse complement strand
TCCACTTTTATTTTTTTATTTTGAATGACCTATAATTATCTATATTAATATTAAAGCCAGTAAACGAAGAAGAAACAATTATTTTTAATCAATATAATTTTTTCTTATTCTAGCAAAAGAAAAAATCAAAAATAAAAGCGAAATAAATTCAAGGACAATTCTTCCCCAATGCCAATAACTCCAGGTAACCTTTGTTGAAGTTGGAAGAAATTATGAAAATGAGTTAAACCTACCGGATATAAAACTCAGGCGGGAGCGATGAATTAAAAACAAATTAAACTTATACAATAAAATCACTGAGCCAAATATCGCATAAATCTGACTTCGCTAATTTTATTCGAGGTTATCTTATAAATGGCTATAAAGTAAGGAATGACATTTTCATCTTTTACCATCCCTGTAACTAACTCCTTATCAATAACAGTATTTTTAAAAACCGTTCTGGACATTGTTTTGCAATGAAGATTTGGACAAGCATCAAACAATTGAGCGTATCTTTTCCGCATCTCATCCTTGCCATCAAAAGAAAGTTTATCGGGGTAATTGTACCCTTTCACATCTTCACTAAAGGGGTTTAAAAAAGCCTCGATGTCTCGATTGTTATAAGCTATCAGTTGTTCTTCGACAAGTGCGAGAGCGACTGCTTCGATTTTTTGAACTTCCGCAGAAGCATAAATAGTTGGTTTCATTTTTATAATTTTGTGCTGTTTCAAATTATTGTTCGGGTTTAGTTTTAATGTAATGAAAATTACGGAAATTATCGAACTGAACCTCATCAAAGATTTAGCAAATGCACTTTTCCTTATTTTAAGATGCATGGGCTATAGAATTTTAGGAAGTTAGAACGGTCAACTTTGGCATAGGAGGACAAGTTTCGCCTCACCATTGTTAACCACATTATTAGCTTTAAAAATAAACAAATGAAATACAGACCTGAAATTGACGGGCTAAGAGCTGTTGCCGTAATCCCTGTGATATTGTTTCATGTAGGGTTTAAAACTTTTAGTGGAGGATACACTGGTGTAGATGTCTTTTTTGTAATCAGCGGTTTTTTAATCACTACCATAATTTATTCTGAGTTAGAACAAAATAATTTTTCGATAATTAATTTTTATGAAAGGCGCGCAAGAAGGATTTTGCCCCTTTTATTCTTTATCCTTCTTGTAACCATGCCATTAGCTTGGATAAGTTTGTTTCAAGTTGATATGATAGACTACTTTGAAAGTCTAATTAGTACATCTCTATTTTATTCAAATATTTTATTTGCCTTTGAAGCAAATTATTTTGATACATCAGTTGAATTAAAACCATTATTGCATACTTGGAGTCTTGCCGTTGAAGAACAATACTATATAATATTTCCTGTACTTATGATTTTGCTTTGGAAGTTTAACCAAAAGAATAGGCTCCTCACTTTATTAATTTTTTTCGGAATCTTAAGTTTTGCTTTTTCAGAATGGGCATCACATTATTATCCAAAATATAACTTTTATCTTTTACCTAGCAGAGCCTGGGAGTTAGCTATCGGAGCAATACTCGCAATTGCCAATAAAAAATCAATGCTAACTAAATTTCAAGAAAATAATAGGGTTAGTGAAATTTTGAGTATACTAGGTTTTATATTAATTTTATTAGGATATTTTATTATTAAGGGAGATACTCGTTTTCCAAGTGCATACGCACTTCTCCCCACAGTCGGCTCTGCCTTGGTTATTGGCTTTGCAAATTCAAAAAATTTTATTGGCAGGCTTTTGTCTTTGAGGGTTTTCGTATTTATTGGGTTAATAAGTTATAGTGCTTATTTATGGCATCATCCCATTTTTGCTTTCTCCAGACATTTATCATTATTTGAAGATGAATTTTTGTATAAAGTTATTTTATCTGCCTCCATTATTCCTTTGTCTTATTTAAGCTGGAAATATGTTGAAAACCCTTTCAGGAACAAGAAATTATTTAGCCGGAAATTCATCTTTACTTTTTCAATAGTTGGCTCACTCTTCTTTATTATTTCTGGTATTGTTGGAATAATAAACAATGGGTTTCCAAATAGACAAATCGAAAAAAGACTAGAATACCTCAGTTATAATCCAGACAATCGCCAATTAAAATCTGAAAGTTGGAAATATATACGCAAAGCAAATAAGGAATTCAAAAAAAGATCCTGGTATGACAAATCCAATGCACTTCCTAATCTTCTGTTAGTCGGAAACTCACACTCTAAAGACTTATATAATTCTTTTTTGTCAAGTAAACAATTTCAAGATAATTTTGAAGCTGCAAGGTATCATGGGGAGATAACGGATCTAGCCCAAAGTAACAATGCATTTTATAAATCAAAAAATTATCAGGAAGCTGAAATAATAATCGTAGCCTCTCATTATTACCCAGATGATATAAGGCATCTAGAACAACTGGCAAACAACTTTCTTCTCGATAATAAAATAGTTGTTCTAATTAAAGAACCCTATAAATTTAAATTAATTAATTCCAGAACGCTGGCCGATATAGCAATTCAAAACTATCTCCGCGAACAAAATCACAACAGAGATCCAAGGAAAGACTCCCTGTTAGTCCGTCAGGTTAACAAGGAAGCTTACCACAATAGAATTATTGATCTTGATTTGGAAAAAATTCAATCAGACTCAATAATAGATCAAATATGTAAAAATCATCAACAAGTTATTAACCTCGACAGAAATGATTATATCTCTATTCATGAGGAAGAAATAAGTTTTTTACTGGATTTTAAATTTCAGAAATTCTTATTTGATGCAAGGCATACTACTCTGGAAGGTGCTGTTTTTTTTGGCAAAAGAATGGATGAAACACAATGGCTTTCTCCTGTTATCAATCACTTTGAAAAAAATAAAAACTAAGTTCAAAAAGACCATTTTAGCGGTACCGCACATTCAGAACATGTTTAAATTTATCTGACTATCCGCTTGTTGTACACTATTAAAAAAAGACAAAATAAAATATTGTTATAGGTTAAACCCCAAAAACATTCCCTATCTTTAAAATCCCAAACCATCATTTTAAAATTTAAACCACCCAAATTATGATTGCAAAAAATACTTTTCTGTTGTTTTTCTCGGCTTTTTTATGCCTGGGATTTTTTAGTTGCTGGGAAGACGATGATTCAGACGAAAATGCAACCCTGCCTCAAACCGCTTCCGATTACATTGCCAATAATTATTCGGATTACGATGTGGATGAAACGGAACTGGAAGAACTCTGTTCCGGGGAGGATGCCTATAAAGTGGAACTGGAAAATGCCGACAATGATGAAATGGAGCTCGTTTTTGATATGGAGGGAAGTTTTCTTTATGCCGTAACGGAAATCAGCAACTCAGCTTTGCCCGAATCCGTCCGCAACAGCATTTCCACCAATTACCCGGATTATACCCTCGACGATGCTGAACGCCACGATCGCTTTGACGATACCGTGGAGTATCAGGTGGAGATCGAAAAAGGTCGAAAAGAATTATATGTTATTTTAAATACAGAAGGAACCGTGCTTTGTGAGGTAGAAGATGATTGATATATTTCATATAAAAATATTTTAATAAAAAATGGCGAAGCAAATGCTTCGCCATTTTTGTTTTTATATTGAATTAGAGCATGTTTAAAATTCCATTAATCGGCTACAAGCCTCAAATTTTATTCTGGACTTCGTTAAATTTTTCGTCGGATTGCCCGCATCCGACTGCAAAATTTGCCTCTTCCAAAATAAAATTTGAAGGCTTTCTCTCAATCATGAAAATTTAAACATGCTCTTATAATGATTTCAATTCCTGTCATTTTGATCCCGCCTTTTTTATCATTAAATTGTAGGAGTTAATCAGAAAAAGAAAACAGGATGAGTGAAAATATTATCTTGAAGAAAAGCCCGAAAATCGAATTCCAATTGCTGGACAATGGATTTCAATTAATTGATGAACAGACGGAACAAAATTCCGGGTTTTATGCCTACAGTGATTTACAATCCATTGAGTTAAATAAAACCTGGTTTCCCACCTTAGCAAAATGGCTCCGGGGAATCACCTGGATTCTCAATGGCGTCCCGTTTTTTCCAACGGCCGAATCCTATAAAAAAGCCAACGTCATTATACATTTCAAAAAAACAAAACTCAATATGTGGTTGACGGATTCTTATATGGCTGGCAAAGCAAAATTGCTAAAGAAGTTGTTGGATAATAAAACAAAAGGACTTCTTTATCGGCAAACATAAAAAATAAATATTTATAAATAAAATTAGGTTCTTAGATAAATCCCGTGGTAATGGAAACTGCAAGTCTTGAAAAATTCAGTCGCTATCGCTTCTTCATTTTTCTTCGCCTTTCGTTTCCACGGGATTTGTCTAAGAAGGTAAAATTATTATAATTAAGATTTATTCTCCCGATTCTGCTTCTACTTCCGTTGCTGCTTCCTGAAAATAATCCGTCGTATTTTCTTCAATTAATTTTTTCAGGTTGCCCATATTTTCATCCTCCTGGGTTTGCATGGAACCCTGCATAAAGGAAACCATAGACCGCATCAACATGCCAGCCCCGGTTGTTGTTGTAGAAGATTTGATCCCTGTTTTTCCATCCTCCTCCGAAAAATTGACCTTGTAATCCATATTCATCACGCCTTCCATTTCAAAGTCCATAGCGATATGTTCCTCGGGTTTTAAGGACTTTATGGTTTCCAGAATGATGGACTCCTGACCATCCTGATCAAAGGTGTACCGGGTGACTGCACCCACCGTTCCCTTTTCTCCACTGACGTGCTCGATGGTTTTGATTCCTTTCAGCCATTGGGAGAGTTTACTTTCATCATTCATAACCGCCCAGGCTTCTTTGACAGATTTGTTCACCGTGATTTCACTGTCATAAGAAATGGAAGGAGTCAACATGCCTTTGCCAATAAACAATAGGACTAAAAGAAGAATAATGCCAAGAAGATATTTGAGATATTTCATAAATTAGAATTTTAGAATAATTAGACCTTTTGTAAAAATAACAATTATTTAAATTCAGTAGGATGGAAAACAAAAATAATCCCGTTGTCTATTTTGAAATTCCGGTAGAAGATATTAGCCGAGCTATTATATTTTATTCTGCTGTTTTTAATTTTGAATTTAAAAAAACAACTATTGATGGAAATGAAATGGCCTTGTTTCCATTTACCAGTGATGCTTTTGGAATTTCCGGCGCACTGGCCAAAGGAGACATTTATAAACCAACTATAAATGGTGTTCTAATATATTTTGGAACAAATGATATGGATAAAACTTTAGAGACCGTTGTTAAAAACGGCGGACAAATCCTCTACCCCAAAACCTCCAATGGCGACCTGGGGTTTGTCGCTGAGTTTCAGGATAGCGAAGGGAATAGAATTGCCTTGCATCAGGGGAAAGATTAAGGCTTCTTATTTTTTTTATTTTTGGAATTTTTATATAAAAATCTTAGTTTGCAATTATTAAAAAGACATCTATCCTCCTACAAATGAAACTACAAACATGTATCATCGTTATATTTCTTTTTTTTAGCTGCAAAAAAGTCAACCAAGACTGCAACACTGAAGCATACCCCAACGCCCCTGCTCAAGCCTGGTTCACTTCCTACAATGGCAGCGGAGAGGAATCGCACGGACATTATATTTTGACTTGTTCGGATGGGGGATTTTTGCAAGTAGGTGAAACGGGATTTATTCCCAACTCCGCTAAAATTCTCGTGGTCAAAACTAACAGCAGCGGAAATCTGGAATGGAAAAAAGAACTCTCCAATGCCGGACATAATCTCGGAAATGCCGCGCTGGAAACCGAGGATGGTTTTTTAATCTGCGGTGCCATCAACGAAAACAGTGCCCTGATAAAACTCAACAAAGATGGCGAAGTTATATTTGAAAAAATATACGATAATGGCGGCAGCGATGCCTTTGAACATATCGCCCTCCTACCTGATGGTATCGCTGCGGTGGGCTACGTCCAGGCCGAGGATAATCAAAATACCTTTTTTACGGAAGGACAAGGTTACCTCACTATCCTAAATGAAATCGGAGAAAAACAAAGCGAAAAAAATCTAAGCGACTACCTCGCCCAGGCCTACCGGATTCAGGTGCATAACAATGAATGGATCATCTCGGGGCTTACAGAAGGCGCAGAGGATTATGCCCTTCTGAAAACAGATGAACAAGGCGAAGTGATCTGGAATAAAAAATACGGCGGCAGCGATGCGGATCATTGTTTTGGAATGGATCTCGGGGAAGACGGTTCGATCTTCCTGACCGGGCATACGCTCTCCGGAACAGAAAACTGGGACACTTATACTACGAAAATAGATATAAATGGAAATAAAATCTGGGAAGCAACTCAGGGTAACCCAAGGGGATTTGATCCAAAATATATTCACGATGAAGCCTGGGACATTAAGGCGACGGATGACGGCGGTTGTATCCTCGTCGCCGGAACGGGAGATGAGTACAGCCGCTACGAGCGGCAGTGTGGCGATGGGGACAGCTCCGGTACCTGGCATGTTTATCTGGTAAAATATGATGCGGATGGTGCGGTGGAATGGCAAAAAACCTATGGAGGAGATGAGGCAGACTGGGCTGGCGAAGCGATTGATTTGACTCCGGCCGGTGCGGCGATCATTGGTGTGGATAATGGGGCGTTTGGTTTTTTAAAAATAAATAAGTTTTTATAATAATTACCCAAATGCTTAAAGCAATTAGAAACATAAAATTTGGCTGGATCATTATTCTCATAGGAATAATTTTAATACTTTCAGGTATTTCTATGATCGAAGGCAAAGCCGGAGACAAAACCTTTTTGTGTTTTGACGAAGCCTGTATTTCCGTTCAGGGGATTTCAAATATTGCCTTGGGACTTTTATGCTTGGGAGTTGGTTTCTTTAAAATAAAAAAATAGAATATATATTTTATTTTAAACAAGGTGAGTTACTTAAGCAAGTAATCAAATTAAAACGCCAAATAACACAAAAAATTTGTCATTCCTCACTACGTTTGGAATGACAAATTATTATACGATTTAAATTGATTAGTTAGTTACTCAAAACTGATAACATTTCACCCGACCTTTCTTTACCGTTCTTCTATCAAAACTTCCATTCCAGGTAAAAGGATTGAATTTTACCGCCAGATAAAAATCTCCGCCTGTCAAATCTTTTTTTCCTATATAATTTCCAATATTATCCGTTCCTATTGTCAAGAATCCCACGCGAAGGGAAGTCCCCAATCTCAGGCTGTTTTTTTCAGGTAAAACGATCGGCAGAGAAAAACCAAACCATCGGCTTTCATATCTCGGAATTAAAAAAAACGTATTCGTTCTTTCCAATGCTAAGCCAGGAAGCGGAATGCGTCCCACCATTCCGGCATGAACATAATAGTTTTTCTTTAAATGATAATCAAAGGACAAACTCAGAGCCATCGGCATCCAGAGACTAAACTGATTCGTCGTTTTGGACAGATTTGGATTTTCCAGTGATTTGGTACTGATCATTTCGGTCAGGTCATCCAGGTCTCCCGGATTTTCAAAATCCTCTTCCAAAAACTTTACAATACTACCTGTTTCTATTATATGTTTTTCTGTGTTTTTATAAAAAGACATTCTACCCACATCTAACAAAGCGGCTCCAATCCGCCAGTGATACCCTACCCTTTTTTCGTGGGTGTAAGTCATCCCAATATCCATAGCCATGCCCATGCCGTTTCTGGTCAGGGAATAATTTTCGGCTTGGTTTCCGGCTACGGTCGTTAGGCCATATTCCATATCCACCCCTGTAAACTGATAAATTTCCTCTGGGTCTTTTTGAATTTTTATAGCACTATTATTTTTAATATAACCTGCTTCAAAAGGAAAGAGGAGTTTTACATTTCCACCTACTGCAAACTGGTGGTGGTCAGTGGCATTTAAATTATGCGAATAGTTCACGCCCAGTTCTCCCCAGGAGGCTGCAGTCACTTCCAGCGGGTCGAGGTTTATCCCTTCAGAAATTCTTATACTTTTAAAATCTTTATAATAAAAAGAGGATGGAATATTTCTCGCACTTCCATGCACCCGAATACCCGTAAAAATCCCGAAGCTATTAAATTCATCTGCTTTCCAGGAAACAGAAGGCCCCAGGATATGCGCATTGGCAAAAGCAAAATATTCAGATTCATCATTAAAAAAATCAAATATTAATTCTCCTTCCGGAAAATCCTTGAGCGGTTCGTGGCCGGTTCGGGTAGAATAATTTTCTCTTTTCCTTATAGCATTTATAATATTAGAATTTCTTGCGTATAAGTAATTATTTTCTACAAATAATCCAACTCCGGCAATATTCACATCCCACTCAAAAGGACTTGAAATCGTATTTGCAGGGTTAATATACAAACTATTCACACCTGAAAATCGCTCTGTTTTCAGTCCCAGAGATTCCTGAGCGGCACTGGTAAAAGAGGTCAAGAGTATAATGATGATTATCGGATAACGAATGGCAGTTTTCATGGGCAGTTTTTTTCTGAATAAAAATTAAATTACTTTTATTCAAAATAATGACTAATCCCGCCTGTGAAAAGGGAGAATGTATAAGTGACCCGTTTATTATAAATGGATAAAGGGATTTACTACGTGAATGCTGTTTTGGCTTTTTGACTATAAAGGCATTTTTCATTTAGGGGAGCAAATTATTATATTATTTATTTCTTATATATTTAAGCAGGTAATCAAGGGACTTGCACCCTCTAGTCCGCTTTGCTTTCAAAACGGTAATAAATCTCAATCTACCAATCAAAATTTATTATATTTGTCATTCGAGGCACACACACGCTGTATGACACCATAGGCTATCGCCTACGTTGCATACAGCCAGTCCGTTAGCGATAATTAAACCAAATAAAAAAAAGAAAGTCAAAATAAAAATAAACTTAAACCGTCACTGTGAAAAAAATAACTCATCTAATTATTTTCTCTATCCTAATCTTTACAGCCTGTAGTGAAGACGAACCAACCGATCAAAGCAATGAATTTCCAATTGTCAAAGCTGATAGCACTTACATTGTCATGGTAGAGGAGGACATCATCTATGCAAATGGACTAAGTCTTGTTGCAAACAATTCTGTTGAAATGCCTCAACTTCTAGATCTTTACTACCCTGACAATACTAATACTAATCGACCCGTCTATATGTTTATACATGGTGGAGGGTTTCAAGGTGGGACAAAAACAAAACCAGAAATAATAGATATGGCCAATTACTTTGCTTCCAGAGGATGGGTGTTTGCGTCTGTAGATTACAGAACCACAAGTGATCTAAACGGTTCAGATTTCACGGGAATTGCTCCTCAAGAATGGATCGATTTTACACTTCAAAATGCAGCAACGCCAGATGAAGCTCGGACAAGTATAGCGATGTATGCAGCTCAAAGAGACTCTAAAGCAGCACTTCGCTGGATGGTAGCCAACTCAAACACCTATCACATGAACACGGAATTTATTACTGTAGGAGGAGCATCAGCAGGAGCAATTAGTACTATTACACTCGGCATCTCAAATCAAGAAGATTTTAAAGATGAAATTCCTGTCTCAGACGACCCCACTCTTTCTTCGACAAATCTGGATGAAATTTTTGAGGTCAAGAGTATGGTTGATTTCTGGGGAAGTAATGTAAAATTGGATTTATTGGAATCTATATATAATGTAAATCGGTATGATAGTAGTGACCCTGAATTATTCATTGCACATGGTACTCTAGATCCTACAGTTTTGTTTTCAGAAGGGACCGAACTAGATAGTATTTACAACTCATTGGGCATCTACCACGAATTTGTCCCTCTCCAAGATAAAGGTCATGGTGCCTGGAATGCAACTGTTGACGGAAAAAGCCTATCCGAGTTGACTTTTGACTTTTTGGTTGAGAGACAAAATTTGCAGGTTGATTAAAAAACTGAAGCCAGTCGAGTAGGCGGCTCCGCCCTTGAATAGAACGGAGTGCGCGGCTCACACACCACCCAACAAAAATAAAAAAAAACCAACATCACCAGATAAGGAAAGTAAAAAGAGGAAGATTAGAAGAATCGTAATCCCGAAAGGTTGCTGCAAGTCGCATAAAGCCTGGAAACGACAAAAGCCCCGCGTCAAAAGACACGAGGCTTAGAGTTGCGCCCCCACAAGGACTTGAACCTTGGACCTACGGATTAACAGTCCGCCGCTCTAACCAGCTGAGCTATGGAGGCTTTTTATAAAATTCAGAACTAAAACCGTGCAATTCTCATTTTAGTTCCTTATCTTAATAGAAAGAATCACAAAATTTTGCTTTTCTTCTAAAGCGAGGCAAAGTTATTATTTCTGTTTGAAATTTGCAACCTCCCCGTTAATTTATTTCCTTTACTTTTGAAGGAAATTTTAAATATAAATCCCATATTCCCCAAAATGACTGGAAAACCATTTTAAAAACAAAAAAAACCACACAATATGAGTTTATTAGTAGTAGGAACTATGGCGTTTGATACGGTTCACACGCCTTTCGGCAAAGCCGAAAACATCATCGGAGGTGCTGCGACTTACATTAGCCTCGCCGCTTCTCATTTTTATAACAAAATAAATGTCGTGTCCATTGTCGGAGAGGATTTTCCGAAAGAGCAAATGGATGCTATGCGCGAAAGAGGCATCAACCTCGATGGGGTGCAGGTCGTACCGGGTGGCAAATCCTTCTTCTGGGAAGGAAAATATCACATGGATATGAACTCCCGCGATACCTTGCGCACCGACCTGAATGTTCTGGCAGATTTTGACCCGATCATCCCCGACAGTTATACCAAATGCGACTATTTGATGCTGGGAAATCTGACACCACAGGTGCAGATGCGGGTCATTGAGCAAATCCCGATTCGACCTAAGCTGGTGGTGCTGGATACGATGAACTACTGGATGGAAAATGAAATGGATATGCTCAAAAAAGTCATTTCAAAAGTGGATGTCCTGACTATCAACGACGAGGAGGCTCGCCAACTTACAGGAGAATATTCTCTGGTTAAAGCGGCTAAGAAAGTGCTGACCGAAATGGGGCCGCGCTACCTCATCGTCAAAAAAGGTGAAAATGGTGCCCTTGTATTTTACGAAGAAAAAGTTTTCTTCGCTCCTGCCCTTCCGCTGGAGGAAGTATTCGATCCGACGGGTGCGGGTGATTCTTTCGCAGGTGGCTACATCGGCTACATGGCCAAAACGGGCGACCTGACTTTCGGCAATACTAAACGCGCTGTAGTTTACGGTTCGGCTGCTGCTTCTTTCTGCGTGGAAAAATTTGGTATCGACCGCATTATGGAAGTCAACTCTCATGATATGCACGATCGCCTGATGGAGTTTGTCAATCTGATGCAGTTTGATGTGGAGATTACTAAAATGTGGTAATCGCAAGTACTACAACCTAAAGATTGTATAAAATCTGTCGCAGGAGGATTCTGCGACAGATTTTTTTTGTTTTATTCCAAAGGCATTTTAGCTCTGGGCAAATCGGGCAATGTAAACTTAATATCATCCACCGGCATTTTCGTAATTTCTCTTGCCGTGATTTCTATATAATAATCTTTTTTATCTGAAATACTTTTAATTGGTAAAGCTTTTGTTTTCTCAATATAAAATTTCCAAAATCCATATTCGTGGTTCTCAAAATCTTCAGGATTTACATTATATTTTTTATTATAAAAATATTTATCCACACCATCTTCAGAAATAATAGTCAGCAAATCACAATTAATTCCTGCAACAGTCTCGGCATTCTTTTCTATTTTATAATCTTTCATTTTTTCAGGATTTACTGTCGCATTTATCCATAGCAAACTATTCACACCATTCATTTTATTATATAAAGTATCTCCGCCCAGATAATACTGCACCATTTTCATCATGCCATTCATTTCACTTTTATATTTGTTTCGCTTAATCCAGTATACCTGTTCATTACCCATTATCATTTGGGATTGTTCCGGCGTCATTTCCCCGGTTTTATCCATAAACTTCATATCATAGATAATTTTACCTTCAAAACTTTTATTAGAATCACTTATCTTTTTATTAGAATGACAACTCCAAAAACCAACTACCAATAAAATTAAAATTATTTTTTTCATATTACACAATAAAATTTTTATTAAAATTAAAATAATTCATATTCTCACAATCAATCATGTAATAATACATAA
>JAHDCK010000113.1 GCA_020629915.1 Saprospiraceae bacterium | reverse complement strand
GTACGTTAGCACGTTAGCAAATTATCATGTTATCAAGTTGTAAAAACATGAGAATCCCGACCACAGCGCGGTCGCAGTATTTTACGTAACAACGGAGAACAATAATTTAAATTAATTGAATAAATATTTACAACATAAAACATTATTGCCTCCCCTGATCAAGGAGCCACCATCAAAGGATTTGGGTATCGTAGTCGTCATTCCCTGCTACGATGAACCGGATTTAATTCCTTCCCTGCAAGCCTTAAAAAATTGTGATAGTCCACAAGGAAGTGTAGAAGTTATCGTCTTGATCAATGATAGTGACCAGGAAAATATAAACGTTTACAAGCAAAATGAAAAGACAAAAGAACAAGCAAAAAAATGGGCGGTAGAAAATAATACAGATCAGTTAAAATTTTATATTTTCTATATTTTAAAAATAAAATATAAAAAAGCGGGTGTCGGGACGGCAAGAAAAATGGGTATGGACGAAGCGGTAAGACGATTGGAAAATGCGGGGAATCCCGAAGGTGTAATTTTATGTTTTGATGCAGATTCCAACTGCCAGAAAAATTACCTCCGGGAAGTAGAAAAACATTTTAAAAATCATCTCAAAACCAAAGCCGCCGGAATTCATTTTGAGCATCCGACTGAAGGAGATAGTTTTGATAAAAATATTTATAAAAAAATTATTCAATACGAATTGCATCTCCGTTATTTTATTTTGATGCAACAATGGGTCGGTCATCCTCATGCTTTTCATACGATTGGATCGAGCATGGCCGTCCGGGCAAATGCCTATCAGCAACAAGGCGGCATGAACCGGCGGAAAGCCGGAGAAGATTTTTATTTTTTACATAAATTTATTTCTATTGGGACATTTTCGGAGATAAAAACAACTGCTGTGATTCCTTCGCCTCGCCCTTCTCATCGAGTGCCCTTCGGGACAGGAAAAGCAATTAATAAAATGCTTGAATCTGAAAATGACGTATATAAAACGTATGCCCCCGAATCTTTTGTTCCGTTGAAAAATTTTATTAAAGCCGTCCCGGATTTTTATAATAACACAGAGGATGAATTAAATATTTTTCTGGCAGAACAACCCGAAGCGCTTCAATTATTCCTGGGGGAAAATGACTTTGTAAAACACACATTGGAATGTCAAAAACACTCTGCTAATGCCTCCAATTTTGAAAAGCGATTTTTTAAATGGTTTAATGCATTTATTGTTTTAAAATATGTTCATTTTGCAAGGGATATTCGTTTTCCTGAAATCCCAGTCGAAGAAGCCGCAAAAAAATGCATAGATTTATTAGGAATAATTTCTAAGGAAGATGATCCCAAATCCCTTTTACAAGCATTTAGATTGTATGAAAAAAATCAATCTATAATTGAATCGTAAATCGCCTGCTGAATTCTGGGACGAATATCCAGTTGGTATAATTTCCGATTTTCCCGTGTAGGATAAACCCGATTGGAAAGAAAAATAAATATTAAATTTTCTGCGGGATCGACCCAAACATAAGTTCCAGTATAACCGGAATGACCGTAACTTTCGGGCGAAGCATCCTTGGCTGTATGCGCCTTGCCGGGAACATATTCCAGCAGCGGTTTGTCAAATCCCAGTCCCCGCCGATTGTCTTCACTGGCATAATGCCGCCGGGTAAACTCCTGAACAGAGGAAGATTCTATATATTTTTTATTTCCATAAATTCCTTTGTTGAGGTACATTTGCAGGAGCTTGGCCAGGTCGTTGGCCGTTCCAAACAAACCCGCATTGCAGGATACGCCGCCCATCATAATTGCGCCTTCATCGTGAACTGTCCCGTGGATTTGTTCCATCCGAAAAAAATTATCCTTTTCCGTGGGAATGATTTGCTCTTTTGGAAATAGGCCAAGCGGATTATAGGTAAGCGAGTTCGCTCCAAGTGGTTTGTAGAATGTATTTTTTAAATATAATTCTAATTCATTTTTTGTCAACTTTTTAATAATATCAGGAAGGAGATAAAAAAACAAACCGGAGTAAACATATCCTTCTTTCTCGTTCAAGGCAGATTTTTTAATGGCCTTGTAAATTTGTTTTTTATAGTTCTTATGTAGATATAAACTGTCTGTAATTTTTATTGGGAATTTTCTGGAAGGCGTTTTATTTAGTGTTTTTTTCTTATAATTCCCATTTTCATGTTTAGTAGATTTCCAGTACGGAATCCAAGCTTTGATTTGGGCATGATGGGAGAGAATCGGTCGGATTTTAATTTTAGCTTTATTGGAGAAACGCATTTTGGGTGCGTACTTTTTTAAGGGTTTGTTTAGGTCAAATTTTCCTTCACCGTGCAATTTCATCAACCCGGCGAGGCCAGATGTTATTTTAGTGACAGAAGCTAAATCATATACGTTATTTGTTTTTACAATTTGTTTTTTATCATAAGTATGATAGCCAAAAGTCTCGTGATAAACCACCTGATTATTTCTGGCCACCAAGACCTGCGCCCCGGGGAAAGCTTCGGCTTCTATACCTTCCGATATTATTTTTCCTATATTTTTATTTAAAATATTTGGATTCATCCCGGCTACTTGGGGAGAAGTATAAGCAAGGCGGGAACCTTTTGAAAAAGGATTTTTTGTATCCTTATTTTTTAAATCTATTCCATCAAAAAGAACCTGCGCCGCAAGTGATTGATGCAATGGGGTGTTTTTTTTAGATATAATAATTTTTCCCTTTTTTCTGGGGTTGTCCATTTTTGTCAGGGCGTTACTTTCCCCAAACAAGACGATGGCTGTTGACTCGGCTTGGAAGGGAATGCCTAACCCATTTTTTAAATGGCCATTAATCGCTACGATATAAAATTCTTTTTCTTCATAGTTAAATACATCTATGAAGTCAAGCATATTTGCATTTTTATCAAAAGATTTATGTGTTATATTCGTATAGTTTTTAATTGTATTTATAAATGGCATGTCATCTTCAAACCCCAGCGTTACAACCACCGTATGAAACTTGGACAAGTCATTTAACTCCATTAAATCAGTTGGTGTTTTATGTTCTCGAATGTCGGATAGGGCAGTGAGAAAATCTTCGGCATTCTGAGCAAAAGAGGCAAATGTTATAACCCAGAAAAAAATGAATAACAAAAACCGCATAATTTTTTCTTTCAAAGATAGATAAATTGTAGGAAGAAAATTTTAGTTTTATTCCGTTTTTAAAATCATATAGTACACATAAAATAACTAATAAAATATGAAAATATTAATGGTATGTCTCGGTAATATCTGTCGCTCTCCGCTTGCAGAAGGAATCATGAAGGCAAAAGCCAAAACCAATGGATTGGAATGGGAAGTAGATTCCGCAGGCACAGGTTCCTGGCATGTGGGCAACCTGCCGGATAGCCGTTCTATCTCCAAGGGCCTGGAATACGGCATTGATATCCGGGACCAACGTGCCCGGCAATTGAAGTCATCGGATTTGGAAAATTATGATTTGTTGCTGGCGATGGATACTTCTAATTATAATAATATTTTAAAGCTTGCTACCTCCGAAGAACAAAAGCAAAAAGTTCGTATGATAATGAATTTTGTGCAACCGGGTTGGAATCAAAGCGTTCCCGATCCGTATTACGATAATGACGGCTTCGAGCAGGTTTATCAAATGCTGGATAAAGCCTGCGAAAAAATCATATTAGAATATAAATAAATTCTGATTACTGATTATTTTTCTTCTGAAATTCTTTAATTAAATCTTCCGGTGATTTATTGAGATTGTTTAAGGAAGCTTTGGCTGCATTGGCCATGTGATGATCGGGATAGCGCTCCAGAAAAGATTTATAAAACACTTGTGCTTTTTCTAAATCTTTCAAGTCATTTTCATAAATAAAACCTATAATAAAAAGACAGTTGGGGCGCTGAGGGAAGTCCTTGTACTTATTATATGCTTTTTCCAAAATAGCAATAGCTCTTTCGGGCTGGCCAATACCCTGAGCGACATCTGCCGCCTTGTATAAATAACCCGGCGATTCTTGTCGGGTGTTAGGGAGTAGGGTTAGTTCTTCCGTTTTATCTATTAATTTTTTAGCAGGTTCGGTATTGATTTTTTTGTCATCCGCAAAGAGTTGTTGTTCTAACGATTTTATTTCTTCCAATAGATTTTTCTTCTTTGCTTCATCATCGACTCGAAGTTCAGCTTCTTTGTTTTCCAAAACAGTATCTTCTGCGGGAGCATTTTGACAACTCCAGAGAACTGTAAAAAGCGCAATTAAAAAAAATGTATATCTCATATTTAAAATTTTATTTTGATGGACGAAAAACGCCATAAGTCCCAAGGAAATTTTCTCCTCCTTTAATGGCGTTATTTATTGAAATGGTAATTTTATCTATTTGTTTTATTTGTTCTCCAAGATGTTTTTTAATATTTTCTTCAGCCGCATCTGCCTCAGGTTGTTTGAATCCTTTTTGCCATTCTAAAAAACTACTTTTAGCAATTCTTATATTTGTTAAAACATCAATTGAAGCAGTCTGGGCTTCCTCTGCTACTGCTTTTACATCGGAAACGGCCTCCCGCATTTCAGTCACTCTTTCTTTCAGATAATCCAATCGCTTAATTTTTTTTATCCCGTTTTTTTCTCTGGATTGAACGTCATGCAAAAGTGTTTCCACAGTTGAAATGGCATTGTCCGAAGGGGCTTCTGAAAAACATCCTGGAAAAATGCCTGCCAAAATGGTCGTAAAAAAATAAACAAATCGATTTTTTTTCATGGGAAAAATTATCGTAGATTTTTGGTAAGGTGGAATCTGAAGGATAAACAAAGGTAAATAAAAATAATTAGTCGGATACCAAAGATAAGCATTAACTTTGTTAAAAAACGGAATATGCAAAAGTGGTTTTGGTTAAGTCTTCCCTTATTTTTCCTTTTAGGTTGTCAACAACAAACAGCAGATGTTGAAAATTCTGTTTCGGTTGAAACCCAACCTGATTATGCCAAAAATTTCACCATAGAAGAAAAAGAAAACTATAAAATACTCCAACTTAAAAATGCCTGGAAGGGAAATGATAAAACTTATACGTATGTTTTATATGACAAAAAGCAGAACCCTCCAAACGGGTTTCTCAAGGAACAATTGATTCCCGTTCCGGTTGAAAAAGTCGTTTGTCAATCAACAACACATGTAGCTTTTATTGATGCATTGGGAGCAGCCGCAAAGATAAAAGGCATTTCCGGTGCGAAATATATTTATAATAAAAAAATAAATGATAAAATTAATAAAGGTCAAATAATCGAGGTAGGTAATGACCGTGGACTAAATTATGAAAACCTGCTGAGTTTACAGCCCGATGTCGTTTTTAGTTTTGGAATTGACGGCAGCAACCAACTAGCCAAAATGAAGGAGCTGGGAATGAAACCCATTCTCATAGCCGAATGGATGGAGCAAACGCCGCTTGGTCGGGCAGAGTGGTTGAAGTTTTTCGGAGCCTTTTTTGGATTGGAAAATGAGGCACTTGAAAAGTTTGATACTATAAAAAAAGAATATGAAAATTTAAAATTAAAATTAGAAGGACTTCAGGGGTCAACTACTTTTACAGGCATGGGTTTTGAAGGGAATTGGCATGTGCCGGAAGGACAAAGTTACCTCGCCAACACCATCCGGGAAGCAGGAGGAACTTACCTCTGGGAGGGACTGGAAGGAACCGGAAGTCGCATGATAGATTTTGAAACATTTTATACGAAAGCAAAAGATGCAAAAATCTGGCTCAATGTCAATCTCTCTGAAAAGCTCGAAGACCTTCCCAAAACGGATAACCGCTATCGGGATTTTCAGTCCTGGAAAAACGGCGAAGTCTATAATCCCATTTTGCGACGATCAGAAGCAGGTGGAATTGACATATATGAATCTGGCGTTATACAGCCTCATATTATTCTAAAGGATTTAGCTAAAATATTTCACCCGGAACTTATGAAAAATCACAAATTTTATTATTATAAAAAACTAAATTAACTCTTTGGAGCAACTCTATAAAAATAGAAATTATTTATATTTTTTTGTAGCGGGCATCTTCTTGGTCGGGGCATTTTTTATGGATGTCATTTCCGGCTCTCAGGACATTCCGCTGCGAGGATTATGGGCTGCTTTTTGGCAAACCGGAGAAAATCCAACCTGGGAAGCCATCCTTTGGAAGATACGTTTGCCAAGGGTTTTTACAGCGATGCTGGCCGGGGCTGCCTTGTCCGTTTCCGGGTTGTTGATGCAGACGCTTTTTAGGAATCCCATTGCCGGGCCTTATGTTTTAGGGATCAGTTCCGGGGCGAGTCTGGGCGTAGCTATTTTGATTTTGGGCGGAGGTGGAATTGGCTTGGTCAGTCAGTGGAGCCTGGCGATGGCAGCAGCCCTAGGAGCGGCATTGGTTTTGTTCCTCGTGCTATTGGTTGCCCGGCGAGTGCGGGATGTCGCTACGCTATTGATTGCCGGATTGATGTTTGGGAGCGTGACGGGAGCTATCGTGATTATCTTAGAATATTTTAGCGGACAGGAAGAGCTGAAGCAATTTGTTCTATGGTCTTTTGGTAATCTCTCTGGCGTTACCTGGGAGGATTTATATATATTAACGCCTTTAGTTTGTATTGTTGGTATTTTTTCTTTTTTTATAAGTAAAAATTTAAATGCGCTTTTGCTGGGAGAAGAATACGCTCAAAGCCTCGGCGTAAATATCCAACGAAACCGATATTTTATTATAGGAATTACTGCAATAGGTGCAGGAGTTGTGACGGCATTTTGCGGGCCGATTGCCTTTGTAGGGATTGCGGTGCCACACATTGCGAGGATGCTTTTTAAAACGCAGCAGCACCAGGTTTTGGTTCCGGCTTCCATACTTTTGGGAATGGGGATTTTGTTATTTTGCGATTGGTTTTCGCAGTTGGCGTTTACTTCAGATGCCTTGCCGATCAATGCGATTACTTCCCTGATGGGTGCGCCCTTTGTGATTTGGATTGTTTTATATCAAAAAAGAATATATTAATGTTGCGGGTAGAACAGCTCAAGGCAGGTTATGGTTTAGTTCCGGTTTTTCATGAGGTGAGCTTTGAAATTCCGATGGGCAAACTCGTCGTCTTGCTAGGAAGAAACGGGACTGGAAAATCTACTTTGCTTCGTTGTCTTTCTAATTTAAAACCTTATAATAGTGGAGATATTTTTATAAAAAATAATTCTATAAAAAAATATCCCGCCAACGAATTAGCCAAGCAACTCAGCCTGGTTACAACCGAGAGAATCACCCTTGGCTACCTGAAAGTTTTTGAGTTGTTACAAACTGGTCGGCATCCACACACGGGTTTCCTGGGACGCATTTCAGAGGAAGATAAAAATTATATACATAAAATTGCTGCAAAAACCGGCGTTGATTTATTGTTGTATAAAAACATGGATCAACTTTCCGATGGCGAACGACAAAAGGTCATGATCACCCGCGCCCTTGTTCAGGATACACCCATTATTCTCATGGACGAACCCGTAGCCCATTTGGATCTTGTCAATCGAAAAGAAATTTTTGATTTATTAAAACTGCAAACTTCTAATAACAATAAAATTATTTTAATGGCGACCCACGAATTGCATCTCGCCCTGGAATATGCCGATGAAGTCTTGTCGTTTACCGGAAACGGAAATGTTATTTTAGAAACACCGGAGCAGTTGGAGAAGAATAAACGCATTGAAAAGATATTTTTTAAAAAGAAAGAATCATGAAAAAATTCAAAGCCAAAATATTAACCAATCCTAAATATAAGAACGGAGCCTATGTTGTCATTCCTTATGATATAGAAAAATTATATGGAAAAAAACGATTAAAAGTCAATGCTACGTTTGATGGTATTCCCTATCAGGGTTCTATCGTAAAACACGGGACACCGGATTATATTCTAATTGTAAAAAAAGATATAAGAGAAAAATTAGGAAAAGAAGAGGACGATACTTTAACGGTTACTTTTGAAGAAGATACTACTCCAAGGGTAGTAGAGGTTCCGGATTTTGTGAAGGAACGTTTTAAAAAAGAAAAGGTATGGGCATTTTATGAAAAATTATCGTATACATATCAAAAGGAATATATTCACTGGATTGCCTCGGCCAAAAAGAGGAAACCCGCTTGCGCCGATTGGGAAAAGCAGTGCAGCTGATGACTGATAGAAAAAAGAACCCTAAGTGAATCTTAATAGTCTGTTTACTAAGCTGGACTCTAGCATTTTGCGAAAGTCCAGCTTGTGTAGGCTTTTATTGAATATTCCAACTTATACCAGCTAACCACCATCTCCCGGGCATTCTTGCGCCCAGAATTTCCTGATATTCAGTATCTAAAATATTTTTACAGTTTACAAAAATACTGACCTTTTTTTGAAAAGGAGTAGCAGATAATTTTATATCTGTAATAAAATAATCTTTAATTACCGTGCTGCTGATCGCTTCTGCAAACTCTGAATCCCTAAATATATAATTATTGGCAATAGATAAATTAAAATATTTACTATTAAAATCTAGTATAAGATTTGCATTGTGCTTCGGATGATTCGCCAGATATTTTGAGACAACTCCTTCCTCCGTTTTAGTTTCCAGGAAAGTATAACCACCTGCTAAATTGAGAGTAGTTAAATGATTGATTAAAATTTGCTTTTCTATATGGATTTCTACTCCACTTGTATTGCTTGATGATATATTTGTTGTATAAAAATATTCTTCATTTTCCTGAAGAGTACTTACGTTTTCAATTTGGTTGGAATTAGTAAGAGTATAATCGATGAGATTGTCAGAAGCCCGGAAGAAAGCAGTTACACTAGCCTTTATTTTTTTACCCGGCCTCCAATCCACACCGATGTCAGTCGTATACGCTCTCTCGGCTTCGAGATCGGGATTGCCAATATTTCGTCCTGGAGACAGGTTGGGGATTTGGGAGGAAATATATCGTTCTGTAAAATCTGCCGCCCGGATAGATTTGCCAAAAGAGGTTCTAAAAATATAATTTTTATATTTATATGAAGCGCTGATTTGTGGTAATAGTTCTATCCCGAAATTGTCATCGTATTCCAATCGAAGGCTGGTTGTGGAATTTAAATTTTCTATTATTTTATAAGATAAAATACTATAAAATCCAGCGCTTACATTTTCATGATCGCCCCTGTCTGTACTTTCGATTACTTTATTTTCTACTTGTCCGCCTGCGGCAATAGATATTTTTTTATTAGGATTATAGCGGTGATTCAGAGTTAGAATAGTTCTGGTTGTTGTATGTTCATTGGGCGTAAAAAGCGGATTGAAAATAAATAAATCATCTGTACTCTTGTAGCCGGCATTCAATTCCGTTTCGTGTTTTCCGGATTTTCGTTTTAGTGCGAGTTGAGACCAAAGAGAAGTTATTTCTTCCGTGGATTCGTCGTAGTTACTTCTTGTATAAAAATATTTTGCATTAAAATTTCTTTTATCTAACCCCGCTCTTGCATAAATATTCCAGGCAGAATTAATTTGATAATTTAAAGCTCCGGTATAAGTTTTTAAATCAAAAAAAGTATTATACAAACTATCTTCTGATATTCCTGCTGTAAAATTTGGATTTGAAAATGTTTCTCCATCAGAGGTACTGGTTTTTAATCCGGCAGAAAATTTCCATCTGTCTTGTTGTCCATTTATCGAAAAATCCGTCACTAGCAAATTGTGTTCTCCTACTCCTACAGAACCAGCGGAAGAAATATGATCCGGTTTGGAATTGTAGTCTATATATGTTTTAGTTTTAATATGTATAACGCCTCCCACCGCTTCCGAACCAAAAGAAGCTGCTGCCGGACCTCGGATAATTTCTATCTGTGCAATTTCAGATAAAGGGACAGGAAGGTTATTGTTAAAATGTGCAGTAAGTGGATCATTCAGTCGGATGTTATCCACCAAGATCAAAACCTGTGAAAAAGTACTGCCGCGCATTCCTATATCGGCTTGTACGCCAAATCCTGCACGCGCATTCAAATTTACAGAAGTTATATATCTTAAAAGCTCGTCAAAAGATTGGACAGGCATTTTTGCAATTTCTTCCTGAGTGATTACTGTGATGTCTCTGCCCGTTTCATTTATCTTTTTATCTATTTTAGAACTACTGACTAAAATGGAATCAAGAGAAAAAAAGGATTGCCCTTTTACTAGTATTGGAGTTAAAAATATGAATAAAATTATTATGTTTTTCATTTTATTTGTAATTGTGATTTTAAAAGAAGCGGCGAAATTCTCAAAAAAAATCTAAACGAGGTAAAAAAGGATAGAAAAAATATCCGGTTTTAAAAAAAATAAAAATCCCGAATTTCACCTTATGCAAAATTCGGGATTTTTATTTTTTCCTTGGATTCTAAAAGACTACAACAACGTCTTAAATCTCGGACGCTTCGGCGTAATATCTCCCAGCCGCTCTTTTTTATTTGCCTCATACGCACTGTAATTTCCTTCGTAGAAAACCCAATTTCCATCATCCTCATAGGATAGAATGTGCGTGGCCAACCGATCAATAAACCAACGGTCGTGAGAAATCATCAACACACAACCCGCAAAATTTTCAATGGCTTCTTCCAGCGCGCGGAGCGTATTCACATCAATATCATTCGTCGGCTCATCCAGTAGCAAAACGTTTCCGCCTTCCTTCATCGTGATGGCCAGGTGCAAACGATTGCGTTCCCCACCGGAAAGCACGCCCACTTTTTTCTGCTGGTCGCTCCCAGCAAAATTGAACTTACTGAGGTAGGCTCGCGCATTGATTTCCTTATTGCCAACGGTGATAAAATCATTGCCGCCGCTCACTACTTCATAGGCCGTTTTCTCAGGTATAAGATCCTCGTGCGACTGATCGACGTAGGCGAGTTTCACCGTGCTACCAATCGAAACCGATCCGCTGTCGGGTTGTTCCTCACCCATGAGCATTCTAAACAAAGTCGTTTTACCCACACCATTCGGCCCGATAATTCCGACGATGGCATTCTTCGGAATCGTCATGCTAAAGTTTTCCATCAGCACTCGCTTATCAAATGACTTGGTCAAATTTTCTACTTCAATCACTGAATCACCCAGGCGAGGCCCGGCAGGAATAATCAATTCCAGCCTTGCTTCTTTTTCCTTGACCTCGGCATTACTCATCATTTCATAAGCTGTCAAACGCGCTTTTCCTTTCGCCTGTTTCGCCTTCGGATTCATCCGCGACCATTCCAATTCCCGCTTCAATATTTTCTGACGCTTGGATTCGGCTTTCTCTTCCTGTGCCAGTCGATTTGATTTTTGATCCAGCCATGAGCTGTAATTTCCCTGCCACGGAATGCCTTCACCCCGGTCCAATTCCAGAATCCAACCCGCCACATTATCCAGAAAATAACGGTCGTGCGTCACGGCGATAACCGTGCCGGGGAAGGATTTTAAAAACTGTTCCAACCAGTGAACGCTCTCTGCATCCAAGTGGTTGGTTGGCTCATCCAGCAGTAAAATATCCGGCTTACTTAGCAACAAACGACACAGCGCAACCCTTCTTCGCTCTCCTCCGGAAAGGACAGAGACGGGAGCGTCATCCGGCGGACAACGCAGCGCATCCATTGCCATCTCCAGCGTGTGATCCAAGTCCCAGGCATCGAGGTGATCCATTTTTTCCATGAGTTCACCTTGCTCATTGATGGCTTTCATCATTTCTTCATCGCCCATCGGTTCGGCGAGTTTGGCGGAGATGGCTTCGTAGGCTTCTACCACATCCACGATATGCTGCACCCCTTCCTTGACGATTTCCTTGACGGTTTTGCTTTCGTCGAGTTCGGGTTCCTGGGCGAGGTAGCCAATTTTATATTCCTTATCAAAGGTGACTTTTCCCTGGAAGTTGGTATCCAGTCCGGCGATGATTTTGAGCAGGCTGGATTTACCGGAGCCGTTCAGACCAAGGACGCCGATCTTCGCTCCATAATAAAATGACAACCAGATATTTTTCAGGACTTCTTTTTTAGGCGGATATACTTTGGTTACGCCCTCCATTGCAAAAATGACTTTCTTATCAGACATATTTTTATTGTAATATTTTAATTTTTTAAAACGGTGCGCAAATTTACGGAAAAGGGATGAAAACTAAAATCAATAAGGTTGGCTTGGGAAAGAGTGCTTGCTCATCATATTCTAATCTAAGCACTTTATATTGGAAAACGTGGTAATATCAATGGAAAGATCGCCCTAATAAAATTTAGGCTCAGGTTCTCAAAAATTCGTTAAAAACACA
>JAHDCK010000112.1:9819-12276 GCA_020629915.1 Saprospiraceae bacterium | reverse complement strand
GGTTGTCATTCTGTGCGCCATGATGATCATATACATTTGCAGTTGTAGGGCGGCAATTTCCCATCTAAAATTTTTATAATACCAAAAAAAATCTCATATTTACAATTAACCACTCCACCAGAAATTCCCAAACATTCATTTAGATAATTATTTTATATGAAAAAAATAACGATTAAAACCGAAATGGGGGAAATCACTTTGGTCAAAAGTGAAAATCTCGTGGGATTAAAAACCCAAAAAACCCGCTCCGCCTCTAAGCCAAAAGGTATCAACAAAAACCAAAAAGTACATACCAATCTCGGTGACTTTGAAGTCTTTGACCTTGGCGCAAAAGGAAAAAATATCGACGACAAGCTGGATGACATCCGCAAAGAAGAAACCGTGGAAGTCGGAACACACGTTTTCCATACTGAAAACGGAGAATTGCCAATGGTTCCGAATGGAGATATTTACATCGTTTTTGAGGATGGACTAAACGCCGAAGAACAACAACTCGTATTAGACGAATATCACCTGGTCATCACCAAGAGACGGGGGCCAAATAAATTAACGGCCACCGTCACGGAAAACTCCCCCAACCCAATCAAGACTTCGCTCTTCCTTCAGAAAAGTTCTCTGGTGCGCTTCGCCGAGCCTGACTTGGACGCCCCGCTCCAGGAATACTTCCCGGAACTGGTTCAGCCCTCCGACGTTTTATATCAGTATCAATGGTATTTTAAAAACGACGGGAATATGCCGGATACCAACCTGCCGGAGCGTATGGAGGCCGGGCAGGATTCTAAAATACAAGATGCCTGGAATCGGTTGGGCAACCGAGGCTCAAAAGAAATTACGATTGCCGTAGTCGATAATGGTTTTGATAATACGCATCCGGACTTGAAACCCGCACTGACCAAACCCTTCGATTTTTGGACTAACTCGGCCCAGATGGAAACTGGGCAATCCACTCACGGAACAGCTTGTGCCGGATTGGCCGTAGCCAGAGATAATGGTAATGGCATCGTTGGGGTTGCCCCAAATTCTAAATATATGCCCCTGGGAGGTGTTGCATTTAGTTTGAAACGAACAGAAGATATTTTTGATTATTGTATAAATAATAAAGCGGATGTAATTAGTTGCTCCTGGGGAACCACCCGCTCCGAACAAAGACCTAACTCCGAAAAAATTGCTGCTATCACCAAGGCGGCAAGGGAAGGACGTGGCGGAAAAGGCTGCGTGGTTTTGTTCGCTGCCGGAAATGAAAACATCGATCATTTAAATTATTATGCGACGATTCCGGATGTGATTGCCGTAGGAGCGTGCAACTCGGAAGGCACTCATTCTATTTATTCCAATCGCGGATTTGAGTTGAGTGTTTGCGCGCCTAGCAGCGGCGTTTGGCCCCTACACTGGCCGACGACGACGACGCGACCCTTTTGGGATCCGGGCCGGCATGATGAGACGGGCAATAAAAAATTCTGGAGGGATGGAATCGAAAGAGGGACGCCCGGATTGTACAAACACTTCGGTGGCACTTCTGCAGCGACACCTATTGTGGCTGGAATTTGTGCCTTGATGTTATCGGCCAATCCCGATTTGACGGCCAAGGAAGTCAAGGAGATTTTGCAGGACACGGCAGATAAAATTGGATTTCATCACGATTATTTTAACGGGCATTCTGTCAAGTACGGCTACGGGCGCGTGAATGCGGATCGGGCGGTAGCAGAAGCCCTTCGACGCAGGGAAGGGGGCATCAAAGATGTTGAAAATTCTGTGCGCTCCGGGAAAGGATTGTTTCGGTTCAGTGTTTCGAGGCATCCATCCGAAGGATTTGGTGTGCAGGCTGGTGTCTTTGCTCAGTATGGGAATGTATTGCTTCATGTAGAAAAGGTGCAAAAACTCTTTCGCCAACATAATATCTTAGTAAATATAAATGAGCTGCATGGGAAGACGGTTTATAAGGTAATTGTTGGATCATTTTCTAATAAAAGTGAAGCTCAGGCGCTTAGAGGGAAGATGAAAAATGAAGGAATTGAGGGATTTGTAGCAGATTTGAGCAAATTGGGATAAATAAATACCCGTTTTTTTAAAATTTTGGAGCTCCGTTTTTTCTACAAAAACGGAGCTTTTTTATTGTAAAATAGATAATTTTTTGCAATTATATTATTTTTGAATGTCACATTTTGTGTAAAAACTGAATAAACAACCATTCTTTTAGGCTGCATATTTGTGTCAACAAAATCATTAAACGTTAAACTCTCAATTTTTAATCTTATTCAATCTCATTAACTCTTAAACTTTAAAAAACTCAGAAATTTAAACGCTAAAACTCATTAAACTTTAAACTCAAAAGAACTCATTCAAATTAAACACAAAAACTCATTAAACTCTTAAACTCTTAATTCTTAAACTCTTAACTCTTAACTCTTAACTCTTAACTCTTAACTCTTAACTCTTAACTTTTAACTCTTAAACTCT
>JAHDCK010000112.1:0-9719 GCA_020629915.1 Saprospiraceae bacterium | reverse complement strand
AAAACACATGAAAACAACACCTTACTATTTCAGAACGACTCCTTTGACATTGATTTATTTGTTTTATATGAAAAATTCTATGTTATACAAGCGTTTTGAAAGCAGCAAGGTGAAAAAATTTGACCCATTGTGGATTCAAGCTTAGTCTCCCGGACCCTCCGCCTGATTAAGTAACTGCAAGTCAAAAAAACTATATCCGAAAGAAGTTTTGGGTAAAATGTGATATGCTTAAAAAAACAGGTGTCGCATGACTCAGGTAGTCATACCTCCCAAAGCATCGACACCTCCGTTTTTTCTCTTCATCCAATGATATACAGATTTTCAAAACCATTTTTTTTCTTTCCATCCATCCAGATTCACGCTCTATTCTAAATTCTTCATTTTATAAAAAATTCTCTTTATAAAAAATTTCACTTTGGAAAAAAAATAGTATATTTCCCAAGTGAGAAAATTCCCATTTTACCGACAGTTAGACGCGATGGACTGTGGAGCCACCTGCCTGAGAATGGTAGCCAAGTATCACGGTCGTCATTATCC
Source organism: Saprospiraceae bacterium (assembly GCA_020629915.1). Classification (GTDB taxonomy): domain Bacteria; phylum Bacteroidota; class Bacteroidia; order Chitinophagales; family Saprospiraceae; genus JAHDCK01. The sequence continues at coordinate 9,182 of JAHDCK010000112.1, read as the reverse complement.
TATTCAGTTCCTTCGGGAGATTAGTTTTGTGGATAGGGAAGGAGCTTCCCTTTTGAGCATTAGTGATGCGGCCGAAAAGATCGGATTCAATACGCTGGCAGCCAAAATCAGTATGCCAAAGCTATTAGAAATGGGAAAGGAATTACCTCTGCCTGCCATAGTCCACTGGCGACAAAATCACTACATTGTTATATATGAAATAAAAAAGAAAAAAATTCGGGTAGCCGATCCCAAGGCCGGAGTATTTTGGTTGAGTATTGAAGAATTCAAGCAGGGATTTGTGAGTGACCGCTCCGGGGGCGAGGATGAAGGCGTCATTTTATTTTTGGAAGCGACGCCCGATTTTTTTGCAAGAGATGAAGAAAAGACAGACAAATCCGGCTTTCGATTTTTGTTTTCTTATATTTTTAAATATAAAAAATTACTCTTTCAGCTGCTTTTGGGATTGTTGTTAGGCAGTATCCTTCAACTCATTTTTCCCTTCCTCATGCAGGCCATTGTGGATTATGGAATTAATAATGAAGATATTTCTTTTATATTATTAATTGCAATAGCCCATGGCGTTCTGTTTTTTAGTTATACCATTGCAGAAACTATTCGGGGATTTATTCTTCTCCACATCGGCGCACGAGTGAATATTTCACTTATATCAGATTTTTTAATGAAAATGATGCGCCTCCCCGTTCGTTTTTTTGATACCAAACTGATCGGAGATTTATTGCAGCGCATACAGGATCATTACCGCATTGAAAACTTCCTGACAGCCACGAGCCTGAACACCCTTTTTTCCATTGTGAGTTTATTTGTGTTTAGTGTCGTTTTATTTTTTTATAGTATAAAAATATTTTTGATTTTTATTGTTGGAGCCATCGTTTATTTTATCTGGATTTCAGTTTGGTTAAATGCCCGCCGCAAACTCGATTACCGAAAGTTTGATCAGCTTTCCGGCAACCGCACAAAACTCATCGAACTCATCAGCGGAATAGAGGAATTGAAATTGCATGGAGCAGAAAAACAAAAACGCTGGGAGTGGGAACGCATACAGGTCAAACTCTTTCGACTCAATCTCTCTTCTCTGAGAATTGATCAGTTTCAGTTGGCCGGAGGAAGAGCTATTAATGAAATTAAAAATATAACTATTTCTGTTATAGCAGCCATCGCTGTAGTAGAACAGGAAATGTCGCTCGGTATGATGTTGGCCGTTCAATATATAATTGGGCAGACGAATGCGCCACTTTTGCAGTTGATTGATTTCCTTCGTTCTGGTCAGGATGCAAAGATAAGCCTGGAGCGTTTAGGAGAAATTCACAACCGGGAGGATGAAGATTCTTTGGAGCAAACCACCGTGGATATGCTCCCTGAAAAAGGCGATTTAAATTTGGAGAACGTCAGTTTTCAATACGGAGGACCGCATTCGGCTATGGTTTTAAAAAATATAAATTTAAAAATACCGGAAGGAAAAGTTACTGCAATCGTGGGGATGAGTGGAAGCGGCAAAACGACCTTGTTGAAACTACTTTTAAAATTTTATGAACCAACTGGAGGAGCTGTAAAACTAGATGAAATTAATTTAAAAAATATAAGTAATAAAGTGTGGAGAAGAAAATGCGGTGTTGTTATGCAGGAAGGATATATATTTTCTGATACCATAGCTGAGAATATCGCGCTGGGGGATGAGATTATCAACAAGCAAAAATTATTGCGGGCTGTGAAGACGGCAAACATTCAGAAAGATATTGAATCATTGCCGCTGGGGTATAATACAAAAGTAGGGATGGAAGGTGGCGGATTGAGTCAGGGGCAAAAACAACGGTTGTTGATTGCCCGGGCGATATATAAGAATCCGGAGTATATATTTTTTGATGAAGCAACCAATTCTCTAGACGCCAACAATGAAAAAGAAATCATGGAAAAGTTGGATCAGTTTTTTGAAGGGAGGACGGTTGTTGTGGTGGCACATCGCCTGAGCACTGTAAAAAATGCAGATCAAATAATTGTTTTAGACAAAGGAGAAATCATCGAGCAGGGCACTCATGAAGAACTCGTTGCCTTAAAAGGGGCTTATTTTAAGTTGGTAAAAAATCAGTTGGAGTTAGGAAATTAAAATAATAAAAAAAGCGATTTGGATTTTCAAATCGCTTTTTTATAAATATTTTATATTAAAATTTCATCCCAACAAGAAGTCTAACATGGTTTGCCTTTAAATCAATTTTTCTAAGTTCGGTAGTAGGTTGATTGGTGTCAAATAAGCTGGCATCCTTTATGTTGCCGAGGTTTAATTCTAAACCTGCATATAAAACATTATATCGAATCCCTGCTCCAACGGCATGCAAAAATCCAAAACCCGCAGCGGTGAACCCATTTGCGGAATCGTTCAAAATTGCGCTACTGGAAAGTGTAGGTCTTAAATTATAATACCCGTCCAAAGCTAATTTATCTGCCAGTTTTACGGTTAAGAGGGGACCCAATTCAATCAAGCTCGCTTCAAATCCACCTTTAGCAATTCTTTCTCCGAGAATTTCACTCCGCCCGGCAGAAAAAGCCACATCAAACCAGTTGACCATAATGCCAAAGGCAGTTTTTTCATTCGTTTTAAAATACCATTGATTTCCAATTTGGAACGAAACCTGGGTTCCGGCTTTCACCCCAGGAGTAGCGTAGTCTAATCCATATTCTTGTGGAAGAATACTAAGTCCGAGCTTCATGCTAAACCCCTTTGTAAGGGTTCGATCTTTTTGAGCCAAAAGAGGTTGGTTAAAAACAAAGCAAAATAATACAAATAAGATGAATGTGATTTTTTTCATTTTAAAGTGTTTTGGTAAAATAAAATTAAACATACTCCAAAGCCAATAAGCCAAAGCTAAATTATTTAAATTTGCAAAATAAATAAAAAGCATGAATAAATATTCCAACAAGGATATAGCGGATTACTACGATCAAACAGAGGTGCACTATAAGTCTGCCTGGGATTTGGACGAGAGCTTGGCTCTGCATTATGGCTACTGGCGGGAGAACACCAAAAACTTCCGGGAATCCCTCCGGCACATGAATGAGGAGCTAGCTGCCCTGGGGGAAATTACTCCAAAGGACAAGGTGATGGATGCCGGGTGCGGGGTAGGAGGTTCCTGTATTTTTCTGGCTAAAACAATTGGATGCCACGCCACCGGAATTACGCTTAGCCACAAGCAGGTGGAGAGTGCAAAAAATAATGCGGCAGAAAATGAGGTGAGCAACCTGACGCAATTTGATTATAATGATTTTACAAATACAAATTATGCAGATAATAGTTTTGATGTAATTTGGACTTTGGAGGCCATTTGTCACGCCAAAGATAAAGGTGCGTTTTTGCGGGAGGCTTTTCGACTATTGAGACCCGGAGGCCGGTTGGTGATGGGGGAGTATTATAAAAAAGAAGGAACCTTTACAGCAAAAGAAGATCAAATATTAAAAAAATGGTTAAATGCCTGGGCCATAGAAGATATTTCCAAAGTTTCTGAATTTACACAACAAGCAAAGGAGGCTGGATTTTCTTCTTGTGATTTTACAAATATTACAGATAAAATTATGAATTCGGCCCGGCGGATGTACTACGGCTCTTTTTATCTTGGGTTTATATCTTCACTTTATCGTATATATAATCCGAAAGTGCGTCACTTTCCGGATAATCATTACAAGGCGACACGGTATCAGTTTCCTGCTTTGAAAAAAGGATTGTGGGATTATTATTTTGTGAAATGTGTGAAGGAATGATATAATAAGATTAAACAAGATTTTACGATAATTGTAGAGTTATTTTTTATATATTTTAGTCAGGAGGATTCTGGGCTACAGGTAAATCCCTTCCAATTCTCTTTATAGCTCCAATCAAAAATAGAAATTCCATTTCACTTAAATCTGTTTGAACCCAGGAAATAAATTTTCTAAAACTATCAGGAGCATAATCCGGAATTACCTGGATAACATTATCCTTCCCTATGCCATAAAATATACAAGGAGTTTTGCAATAAGGACAAACACCTGTATCTGTATGAGTATATCCTACTTCCACAATACTGCTATTACAATTTAAGCAATTAATACCAGCTTGTGTTCCTACTGCATACCAATTATTACTTTCCATTTTCTTAATTTTATATTTGGTGTTGTTGAAAAACACTATCGAGGTCTGCTCACAATCTATCTAAAAACACTAGCAGCAATTTGTAACTGCTTCGAAACTCTAGCCCTTCAACAACAAATATATAAAAAAATATGGAATGAAGGGGCTCTGTTTTACTTGTCAATTTTATATTCCTTTTTATAAAATACAAAAAAAGGAGTATTGACTCAAGTCAAGACTCCTTTATATTGTACTTGTCAAAGAAGGTTATATTTTTCCTGTATTAGTAAATTTTACTAAAACTTCCCATTATTATTTTTTCTTTCTGACTCCGGGAGAATCGTTTCAATAACATCCCAGTGTTCTACTATCTGTCCGTTTTCCAATCTAAATAAATCGTAGAAAGAAGTGTGTTCTCCTTTACCAAATTTACCTTCGCTCATCGTGAGCACAAAGTTTCCCTCTCCCATAACTTTATGGAGTTGGGTGTATTCCATGACCAATCCGTTTTCTGCAAAATATTTCATCGCAGCTCCAAACCCTTCCAGGCCATCTGCAACCGCAGGATTGTGTTGGATGTATTTAGTAGGATTGATGTACGTTGGGATTTTATCATTCTCATGATTCAATAAAACCTTCTCGATGAATTCTCTTATTGTCTGTTTGTTGGCTTCTGTCTTATCCAGGTCCGTTATTTCGGTTTCCCCGTCAAACTGAGTTCGGCCACTTGGGTTAGGGGGTTGAACTTCAATCATGTTATCCCAGTGTTCTACAATTTTTCCATCCTCAAAACGAAAGACATCAAAAGCGGCTTTTGGTCCGAAGAAATCGTACTCCGTATGGGTGAAAACATAATCGCCATCTTCGAAGGCCCGAATGACATTGGCTTTAAATCCTCCGGGAGGTGCGTGCTGCATCACCGCGCCAAACCCTTCCAAACCATCACCAACGGCCAAGTTGTGCTGGATGTATTTTTCGGGATTGATGTAAGAAATAGGGGTTTTGTCACCTGTGTTGAAACTGTTAAGCAGGGCTACTACTTTTTCTTTGTTTGTTAATTCCATATTTAAAAATTTATAACGTCCCATAATTACAGAAGACGGTTCCATCTCCTGCATGAATTCTTTTGAAGTTGTTGCATCCATAAAAGGTTGTAAGGCGGCATCAGAAGTGGTTTTGCTGGCCCAGTAAATCGCGACCACTTGTTTGCCTGCTTCATTCACCCCAGTCAATCGTTGTAAAAACCCTTTTCTCTTTCCGGTCACATCGGTTTCTACTCGTTGATTTAATGCATTGAATTTTTCTATATTTGTTTCTGGCTTTACATCAAAGGACATGATTTCTACAAAACGACTATCAGGTGCATTGAATGCTTTATCCATTGCATACCTCGCCATGTTCATAGAGGAGCCGTCAATCATTTTGGCATAATCGGCGACGGAAGGATCATCCATAAATTTATTCATCGAAGCATCTGCCTCCGCAGCAGATTTCCAAAAAACAACGACCACGTAGTTGCCTTTCTCATCCACTCCGCTTTGGCGTTTGATATAGCCGGGTTGCTTACGGGTAAAGTCATTTTCAATTTCCGCATCGCGAACAGCAAAGGACATTGGATCAACTCCTGAGTTAATTTTGAAAGTCGTGACTTCCATAATTGTTTTTCCGTTCATAGTGGTACTAGAATTTTTATTTGGTGAGCAACTGACATAAAACATGAATACGAATAAGAGATAAAGGGTATTTATAGATTTCATCTTTTAAAATTTTTCCTTTGGGAAATATTTACTCAATCAATACTACAAAGGTATTGACTGTTACCAGGAGAAGGATAGTAATAATGTGGATAAAAATGGTAAAAGTGTAACCGAGCCTGTTGAGGAGGTTACTGTCGTTGGCGAAATTTGAGGGGCGTGATTCCGGTATTTTTCTTAAAAAACTTGACCATGTTAGCGGGTTCTTCAAATCCGGTTTTGTAGCTGATTTCTTTTACAGACAGGGCCGTAGAAATTAAATATCTCTTGATTTCAATTATAACAAAATCATCTATGAAGGCTTTGACGGTTTTGCCGGTGAGTTTTTTGACGACATCGTTTAGGAATTTATAAGATACTAATAGTTTATGTGCGTAGGCTCGGGAACTTCTTGTATTTGTGTATTCTTTTTGAAGCATACTCCTAAATGCACTAAATATTTCTAACCAATACTTTTTAACATCTGTCACCGCACAAAGATCCTTCGCTCTTTCAGCTTTGAGTAAAACGATCCGAAGCAGGGAGGCCAGTATTTCTGATTTTGCAAAATCATTTTTGACAATATATTCTTTATATAAAGTTGAAATTAACTCAATCAAACCGTCCTCCCTCCTTTCTTTTTGGTGGAGGATTGGACTTTCAATATGGTAATTGAATAATCGATTCAACCGAAGATTGTCTGTTAGAAAATAATGTTTATCCACAAACAGGTGGTTGAAAATGATACAAAAGCCATTCGCTTTTTTTAGTCCTTTGCCAAAATGGTGTACTTGGTTTTTGGCGATAAAAAGTACACTTCCTCTTTTCAAATTATAAAATTGAAAATCTACAAAATGGGAATAAGTGCCTTTGGTTACAATCAGAATTAAGTAGAACTCAATTTTGTGTGGAGCAAAGGGGTTGTGACTATTAGACTGAGTTAGTTTAACTTGTAATTCCTCAAAACTCATCACCTCAATATCCAGAGGGACTTGTTTGTTGAAGGGTACTTCTGGTAGTTCTTTTTTCATATATTTTTAAATAGAACTTATTATTGTCCCGAATGAATACATCGGATAGAACTAAGGATTGACTTGCGTGGTCAATACAAATCTACCACTTGCGATAAAATTTATCGGAATATCGTTTAATTTTTTTTATTTGGGATCTTCTACCCGCCCAATGGTAAACAAAATGTAATAGCCATTTCTCCCTTTTTTGCGGACCCCCTGGCTTTTAGGGAACTCAATAAAACGTCAATTTGGGAATGAAACAATAAAATTGAAGTTTTTGCATCTTTTTAATATTTCTTATCTTTACGAGTGAAGAAAAGTAGGAACAGACATGAATGCATCCGCATGGATATTATTGTTGTCAGCATTTGCCATTTTCGTTGTGGGACAGTTGTTTTACCTCGGACTGAGGAATAATAAAACGGCCAAATCTTTTTCTTATATTTGTTTTTTATCTTCATTTTTAATAGGCATTTTGTTTGCCGTTTATACCGCACCCTCAAAAGAAGCGGCCTTCCAAATTCATTACCTAAATGCTGTCTGGGGATTAGCAGGAGTATTATTTATATATTTATTTATAAGTATAAAACCAGAGAGTAAATTCCTGAGTTCAGGGCAGTACCTAAAGCTGGGCATGTTTATTAGTGGATTAGTTATAGCATTAGAGTTAATATTTAAAAATAGTATACATAAAATTGTATCCCTGGAACTTCTGGGATATTCTGTGGAGATTTTGCCTCACTGGATCAATCTGGTGATGCTGCTGTTAACCATTATCGCCATTGTTTTGCCTATCATAGAATTTGTTTTATTGCTAAAAGATGATTCCACCAACCAGCACCAAAAACAATTAGTACGCTCCCTGATGCTTTTTTCCGGCTTGGTGATATTATTGGGAATTCCTATATTTTTGGGGCATAGCTATTTGGGGATTCCTTTGATCCTCACTCAACCATTATTTTATTTATTGACCGTCGGATTGATAGGCTGGGCGATTTATATGAATGGATTGATGGAACCCAATTCTGTTTCTGCAACGCAAAAGATTTTGGAAAACACAACTAATTTTATCTTATTAGTAGATAATGATTTGAAGATAAAAGAAGTGAATGCAAGGCTGGGAGAATTATCAGATATTTCAGAACAAAATTATATAAATAAATCTGTTACAATTTTATTTCCGGGAATTACAAAGGTTTTAAAATTCGTGGATGAGCATAAATATTATACAACAGAGTTTCCGTTAATATCAAAAACAGAACCTATTCCTGTAGAATTATTCCTTTCCGCAGTCATGAAGAATAATAAACAGATTGGTTATTTAGTGGTAGGAAATGATATGTCTCATCACATAGAAACCCAACAGCAATTGACAGTCTATGCTCAGAAATTGGAAAGTCACGCCAAGAAACTGGAACGCAGTAATCAGGAACTGGAAGATTTTGCAGCTATTGTTTCTCACGATCTCCGGGCACCTATGCGAACCATTTCGGGCTTTGCCAATATTCTGGATAGACGAAACCGGGATCAGCTTTCAGAGGATTCTAAGGAGTATTTGGATTTTATTGTCAACGGTTGTCAAAACATGACCAATATGATCGACGGCCTTTTGGATTATGCCAAATACGGTCCGGAGAAATGTAAATTTGAATATTTGAATTTGGAAAATGTATTGCAGGATGTCGTCAGAGGCTTAGGAGAAAAAATTGCTTCCAATCAAGCAGAGATTACCTTTGGCAATTTGCACAATATTAGCGGAGATAAAATTCAAATGCGCCAGCTCTTTCAAAATTTAATTGAAAATGCCATTAAATATAAAAAGAAAAATGAAATACCAAAGATTCATATTCAATCAGAAGCACTGACAAATGGCACAATGGTTTCCATAAAAGATAATGGCATTGGAATCAAAAAAAATCGTCAAAAACATATTTTTAAAATATTCAATCAGATCAATTCTGAATCCGAAGGGCTGGGGCTTGGCCTGGCCACTTGCCTGAAAATTATACATAACCACAAGGGCAATATCAATGTCTTTTCGGATGAAGGGCAGGGGACGACTTTCCGTTTATTCTTGCCTAAGATGGCTTCCTAGATTCAATATATTATTAATTTTTACCTGTTCGGTTGCAACGCTATATTATAGCTTAAGGAGAATTTACATTCAGGGAAACTATCCATTCTAATTTCATCTTCATAGTTTGGGTGAGATATTTTCAAATGTATTTTTCTAAATGGTGTGTGAAAAGCAATAGATTCTCCTGAGTCCCACTGATGGTTAATTTTTAGAGGGATTTTTTCTTTTTCCTTTAAAATTAGTATTTCTTTTTTTGCGAT
>JAHDCK010000111.1 GCA_020629915.1 Saprospiraceae bacterium | reverse complement strand
CTCCGTCCCCATCCAAATCCTCAAAACCGGCAGCTTTGCGATCGTCCACTGGTTTTTCGTAATCCGGATTTTTATCGATACTCAGGTCCCCCTCCTTGCCAGATGTTCCCGAATAATCTCCTTCTGCAAATTTTTCAGCTCTTGAAAAGAAATCATCTGTTCCTTCCAGCGTACTCTTGCTCAAATCGTCATACCCGACCTTCGGCGTTTCATCCACACCCGCCGAATCTTTCAGTTTATTTTCCAACTGCTCTGCCGTTTCTTTGACCTTATCCACCATATTATCCAAGGTACTTTCAGAGGTAGCTTCCTCGGCCTGAGTAACCATTTCATCTTTAGTGGTATCAAAAATCTGATCAGCCACATCGTTGCCGGATTCTACAACGGCATCCCCTGCATCTGCGACTGTTTCTGTTGTTTTATCCATAAAACCAGCCGCTGTATCTTTAACTGTATTCGTTGCATTGGTCGCTGCTTCTGTAACATTTTCAGTTACACTGCTTACGGTTTCTTTGGTGGTATTTACCGCATCAGATGCCACTTCTGTAATTTTTTCCCCGGCACTTGTGGCTGCTGTTTTGGCTTTATCCACCACATCGCCAGCCGTATCCAAAACCTTGCCTCCTACATCTTCAGCCACATCTTTTGCTTTTTCGACCATATCGCCAGCCGTATCTAAAACTTTGCCTCCTACATTTTCTGCGGTTTCTTTGACAGATTCGAGCATATCTCCGGTTTTTTCCACCAAAGATTCCCCAGCATCTTTACCTGCTTCTACTACCTTATCCGCAGCGGATTTGGTAACGGATTTTGCTCCGAATAATAAGCGTTTGAAATCATTAAAAATTCCCATGATTATAATAAATTATTGTTGTGTGAAAAATGTTTTTGAATTTACAAACTTTAGTTGAAACTTCCTAACAATATAAAATTTATTACATACAAAATTACTAAATTAATTAGAATCCGGAATATTTAATTCCACCTCCTTGGCAGGGCCTTCTGAAATATCCGGATCATCGGAATATTGAAATTTTACTTTCAGTTTATATTTATTATCCAAGGATTTAATTAAAGGTTGTATAAAAAGATTCATAATCTCTTCTGCCTGTCCTTTGGTTTTTTCCAATTCGCCGGCCTCCAGCACTTCCCTTCTAAACTCCGCTCTCAGAACATTAAAATTCTTATTAAAATCTTTCTTATCTATTCCGCGCATCCAGCCGATGTCCAGTTTTTCTACTTTGGGGTAAACTTCATGAGATAGAATTTCCGGCTCGGGAAGGTGAACAACAATCCGCTTCCTCGTTTCATCAATATCCATTTTAAAATATTTGTCTAATTTATATCCCAATTTTAAAACAGAAATCGCAGAGATTTCCAAATCCGTTTCAGAGACAGCATAGCCCCAAATTTTGGTTTGCAGTTTTTTATTGATCCCCTTTTTGTCCCGGATTTCCCGTACGGCCAATTCGGCAATGACTTTCTCAATTTTATTTTCAAACATTTCTTCTGCATCCCTCAAATCCTGAACGCCTGCCCTTTCCCTTAGTCGATCGATCATGGGTTTGAGGGCTTCCGTCATGACAATAGCACAAGGCGTTTCCAAAAATTCCTTACTGACTTCAGCACTTCCGCCAGAAGACTCCAAAACGGCCTTGATAACGTGATTCACCATGAAACAGGCATATTTGGAACCGACTTCATTCATCACTTCCACGGCATTGGCATTGCTGCTCGAATACCATTTGTCCTCTAAATCATCATCACTGGTATCATTCAGTTTCATCATATCTTCATAATACAAATTGCTTAAATACGTATGATGTTTCCGGTATTCCGGAACCAGCATTTCCCGTTGTTCTCCCCGAAGTCCCATTCGGTTAGCAACATGCTGCAACATAGTCAAATTAAAATCATATACTAATTGGTCAAATTCCTTTCGATACCGACTGGGGTTGGATAAAGTAGTCAGGGCTTTTTTTTCATCAATGGATTCATTAAACGTAGCCGGAACATAAGTGATGTTAAGCAGGCGTTCCATTGGGGTGGGTTTGGGGCGCAGTTGGTTGTATAATAACCAACCTGCCAATCCCAACAACAGGAGGATAATTAAATTTTTTGTCATAGGAAGCGGTTTGCATTTTCGACGGGAAGCAGGGGCAAAGTCACTACCTGGGGCCGACTACTTCGACCGACGAAATTTTATCTTCCCAATTATACAGATATTTTTGTGAAGCTGTCCAGATTTTTTTATATCCTTTAAAATTTCTTTCCTGGTAGGCGATAATTTTATATCCCTTCGGGACCGACAGAGAACTGATTCTATTGTTTCCAATTTCACCGAAAGCATCAAAGTTGTATTTCCCCGGACTCAATACAACACGTGCTCCCTTAAAACTCCTGTCTTCAAAAATAGTAACTCCTTCTTCCTTTTTTACGGTGTTATATTTTTCTATAATTTCTATAGAAGAAATTCGATCGTCCCAATTATAAAGTAATGAGGCAGAACTTGTCATCGCTTTTTCCCGGCCTCTCCTCCAGGAATGTTCATATACAATAACTTTCAATTCAAATATTTATTGAACTAAACGCATCATTCCCGATATGATTAAAATCTGTATAATCATAAAACCCCGGCGTCAGTTCAAGATGCATTCCTTTATAACCTGGATTTTTATATATTATAACTTTAGCTCCCGAATAATTTCCTTTTTCCTTTATTTCATCCTGAATGACCTCGAGAGAGGAAACCCTGTTATTCCATCCTCCCAAAGTTGATTTTGTCAATTGATAAGTTACAGCCGGTCCCCGAAAATCAAAATCACTGTAAAGTTTAACTTTCCACCCCTTTGGAATCCGAATGGAACTAATATTATTATCTCCAATGTTTTGAAATTGTTCGTAAGAATATTTACCTGCCTTTAGCACTCTGGCTCTTCCCTTAAATCGTTCTTCCGAAAATATTTTAACCACATTTCTATCTGAAAGAGATGGCTCGTCTCCGTATTCTTCCTTTGTCATGACCACCAGGGAAGAAATGACCTGATCCCAGTCCCCGAGTGAAGCTTCGTCTTTTTTAAAATCCCGAAACTCACCTCCGTAGTTTGAATGAAAATAGGCACGCACCACAAGTCCCTTGGGAACCCGGATAGAACGAACCTGATCATTTTTTAAATATTTAAAATCTGTATAATTATACATTCCAATGGAAAGTTCCTCTTTCTTACCTTTAAAATTTTCATATTGAAATAATTCAATGGTAAGTTCCTGAGCTGAAATTAAGGAAGCGGAAACCAAACAAATCAAAAGTGAGAAAATATTTTTATACATGGCTTTTTGAGAATTTTTGTACTCCTATAAACGAACAAAAGCTGAAAAAAGCTGTTAAATTTCAGTTAAAATCACAGGAAAAACCCACCTTTGCAGGATGATACAAAAGGAAAATATTACAGATTGGTTCAAAGAGTTGCAAGACAATATTTGTCAGAGTCTGGAAGCTCTTGACGGGCAGGGAAAATTTCAGGAAGATCTCTGGGAACGACCGGGCGGTGGCGGTGGACGCACTCGCATCATCGAAGGACAGTTTATCCAAAAGGGCGGAGTTAATTTCTCAGCTGTTCATGGCTTACTCCCGGAAAAAATTGCCAAAGCGCTCCAGCTTCCGGCTGCTCAGTTTTTTGCCACCGGAGTTTCTATTGTCCTTCACCCCGTTAATCCACACGTGCCAATTATCCACATGAATGTCCGGTTTTTTGAAATAGACGAAAATACCTGGTGGTTTGGAGGAGGAATAGATGTAACGCCTCATTATGTTTACGAGTCGGACGCTGTTTTTTTTCATCAATATTTAAAATCTGTATGCGACAAGCATCACGAAAATTATTTTCCAAAATTCAAGAAATGGGCAGATGATTATTTTTATATAAAACACAGAAATGAAACCAGGGGAATTGGTGGAATATTTTTTGACCGGCTGGATGGCAAAGATGGGTTTAACAGAAAAACAAGATTTGGTTTTGTTCAATCCGTTGGAGAAGCCTTTGTCCCGATTTACACCCAATTATTCAATAAAAATAACAATAAAACATATTCTAAAAAAGAAAAAGAATGGCAACAACTACGTCGCGGACGTTACGTAGAGTTTAATCTCGTATACGATAAAGGCACAAAGTTTGGGTTAGATACCGCAGGACGAATTGAATCCATCCTGATGAGTTTACCTCCTATGGTTCAATGGCAATACAATGTCATTCCTGGCCAGGGAAGTGCAGAGGAAAAAACACAGAAGCTTTTAGTAAAGGACATTGACTGGGCCGGCAAAACCATATAAAATAAAAATATGAATATCAACTATCTTTTGTTCTTTGGATTCCTGCTTGGCAGCATTGGTTTTTTACTTTTCCAAAATACCTTTGACTTTTCTGATGGTTTTTATTTTATTTTAATCAATATGAGTTCTTTGTGGGTATTGAGCCTTGTCCTCAAAGACTCCAGTATTGTGGATATTTTTTGGGGGCCGGGAATTGTCCTTGCAGGAGGGTATTACTTTTTAAAAAGTGGAAATAATTCTATAGAAAATATTCTGCTATTATCAGCACTGATTTTCTGGGGAGTACGCCTAGGAGGGTATCTCGCTCTCCGAAATATCGGCCAACCCGAGGATGCCCGCTACCAGCAATTCCGGGCAGAAGGTGGGAAAAATTATTGGTGGATTTCCTTTTTTCGGGTGTTTCTGCTTCAGGGCATTATCATGTGGATTATCTCCGCTATCTTTCAAGTTGCCTTTGCAGCCGGTGACAATCAAATTTCTCTTTTAAGTATAATAGGATTATTTTTATTTGGAACTGGGTTTATTTTTGAGACTATTGGCGATGCGCAATTATACCTTTTCAAAAAAAATCCATCCAACAAAGGCAAAGTCCTCAATACGGGGCTTTGGAAATACACCCGTCATCCCAATTACTTTGGAGAAGCGGTTTTATGGTGGGGGTTCTTTTGTTTTGCCTTAAACCATGTAGAAGGTTTATATTATATTTTTGCCCCTTTGTTTATGACTTTTTTGCTGGTGCGCATTTCGGGAGTCGCAATGCTGGAACGCAATTTAAAAACCACTAAACCTCAATATAAAGATTATATAAAAAATACCCCGGCGTTTTTCCCCTGGTGGCCGAAGGGATAAACCAAGGCTTCTCTGGATCACTTCCTCCTCCAATAGGCTCGCCCATCAAGCGTCCGATCCATAAAACCTTTTTCAAACAACTCACGACGAAGCAAGGCATGATCCTGAAAAATATGCCACTTTTTTAATATAAAATTAACCTCTATTTCAGAATACTCTTTCCCACGCTCAAATTTTTGAGAGAGGTATTCCAATACGACCAAACGCTTGGCCGGTTTTGAGGGCCAAAGGATGAGTTGTTCCGCTTCATTCAAATAATGTTTTAGAATTTTCTCCCTTTCCATTATTATAAAACAATAATTTTCTTATAATAAAAATCACTTCCTTTTCGAAAACGAAGCAAATAGAGTCCAGAACTAAACTCAGAAACATGAATTCGATTATTTTTCATATTCAAATTAAAACTCAATAAATTTTTACCATCCAAAGAAAATAAATCCCCTACTACATCAAAATTATTCGTATGATTTATAATTTGGATAAAATTAATAACCGGGTTCACCACCTCAATTTTTGAGGCCCAGAACGGCTCCCTTAACGAAGTAGGTTGTTCTACAAAAATGGTCATCACATCAGTTCCTTCACAACCCAACTCATCTGTTACTGTCACTGTAATTTCATTTGTCCCCAGATTGAGTTGACTTCCGTAAACGGTTATCGTCTGGGTTGTTTCTCCTGTACTCCACAGGTAGGCCTCATATCCATCTCCGGCATCCAGAATAGTATTGGTATTCGTCAAAAGCACCTGGGGATCACCCAATTCGGGTTGAGGCGCATCTCCTAAAGTAATCTGCTGACTTGTACTTTCAGTACTGGTATTATTGGATGCAACCAGGGTTACAGTGTATGTTCCGGCATTTCCATTATTATAGGTATGAGTTGGATTTTCTTCGGTACTGCTTTCGCCATCGCCAAAGTTCCAGTTAAAAGAAGTGGCATTTTGAGATGTATTGGTAAATTGAACCGTCAATGGAAAACAGCCCATATCTACTGACTTTTGAAAGGAAGGCACTACAACGCCACCCAAAACCAAAAAAGAATTATCTCCTGTCACATTGTCATTATTATAATATGCACCTGACCAGGAGAGTGTATAAGTTCCTGCCGATTGCGGCGGAACAATGATCTCCAAGGTATCGGGAACCAAAACCGCTATACAACCCGGGAAAGGCGGATCAAGCGATTCATTCCACCAGTTCATTTCAATATTTACAACATTGGCATTTATATCGACAAAGGAGGATAGAAGGTAACTGCAAGGATCAGATTTCATCCCTGTGATAGTTACGACAATTTCATCCGATTCAGTGGCCGGATTGGGCGCAATGGAAACCGTTTCCATGTAAAAATAAGTTTGGCCATTCATTACCAACGGTAAAATTCCAATCAAAATTAAAATATATTTTTTCATAAAATTTATTAGTTTGTGAAAACTTCTTTTAAAATTAAAACAAAACTACTGTTTTTAAAAGAACCATTTATCTTTGCGGTATGAAGTTACAAAATGATTTATTCCTTAGAGCAGCCAAGGGAGAAAAGACAGAAAGGCCACCCGTTTGGCTAATGAGACAAGCCGGAAGAATCCTTCCTCAGTACCGGGCATTAAGAGCCAGCCTTTCCGGGTTTAAAGAATTGGTAACCTCCCCTGCCCTCGCTGCCGAAGTAACCATCCAGCCTATTGACGAACTGGGAATGGATGCTGCTATTATTTTTTCTGATATATTAGTTATTCCCGAAGCAATGGGTTTGGATTATGAAATGATTCCGGGAAAAGGACCCGTCTTTCCTTCCCCGCTCACGTCCTCCAAAGCCATTTTGGATCTGGAGTTTGGCTCTGCTGCTGCTGCCAAACTGACCTACGTCTATGAAGCTGTTCAAATCACCAAAAAAGAATTAAACGGACGGGTTCCACTCATTGGTTTTTGTGGTGCGCCCTGGACGATTTTATCCTATATGGTTGAAGGCGGAGGCAGCAAGACTTTTTCTAAGGCAAAAAAATTCTTATATCAATATCCTCAGGACGCTCACGTTCTACTACAAAAAATAACAGATACGTCTATTTTCTATTTAAAAAACAAAATCAATGCAGGCGTTGATCTGGTTCAGATATTTGATTCCTGGGCGGGCATTTTGAGTCCGGCTCAATTTCTGGAATTTGGCTTGCCTTACATCCGACAAATGTGTGACGCTATACACGAAGTGCCTATCACGGTTTTTGCCAAGGGCGCCTGGTTTGGTCTGGATAAAATGGGCAAACTGGATTGCGATGTCATCGGCGTGGATTGGAATACTTATCCTTCGATCGCCCGGCATTTAGTCGGCCCTGACAAGGTTCTTCAAGGCAATCTCGATCCTTGTATGCTTTACAGCTCACCTGAAAAAATCCAAAAAGCAACTTTGGAGATGATCGAAAAATTTGGAGGTCAACACATCGTTAATCTGGGGCATGGGGTTTATCCTGATACTCCGCTGGATAATGTCCGCGTTTTCGTCGATACGGTAAAAAACTATGCTTACCCTCAATAATTTTGACGCCTTGACGACATATTAAAAAAAAACACAAACTGCTTGATCAAAATTTCATGCAGTTCACACGCTGAGAGCTACCATTCACATTTTTTTTATTTGTAGAAAAAAAAATTCTGCTATATTTGATTTGAAAGTACAAAGATATTTTTCAAACAGTAAGAGGATATTCCTTTGCCAGTAAAGTAATCACTTTACTACTTTCAAATTAAAACCACGGATTGAGAAACTGTGAAATTTACCTTTGGGTAATTTCAAAACCAAACACCTGAGAAGTGCGCCAAGTTCCCCTATTTTATCATTCAAAAACTTGAGCAACATGTGCCTGACTAAACAGTTTTTTGTCCTTTATGAGGACTTGATCGGAGAGCAAAAAACAGACTGGGAAACGCAAGCTACTTATTTACCCTCCAATACATTTGAGGGATTTGAGAATCGTCTGGGGATTCATTTTCCCTTTGCTTACAAACATTTTATCCGTCATTGGTCGCAAAGGCTAAATGCCATCAAAGTCAATGACATTATTTTACCTTTATTTTCATCTGAATTTGGAGGGATGGAACTGGAAGAAGTGCTGTTTTATCAGTTAGTTTCCAGGCAAGCATTGGATATGGGTCTGATTCCTATTGGCTATTACCGGGAAGATTATCTTATATGTATGGATTACCGGCGTCCTGTTTCGGAGCCGCCAATTGTCCTGGTAGAAAATTTTTCGGATACTATCTATAAGGAAAATATTTCCGAACTTTGGTTTTCTTCCTTTGATAAAATGCTGGCTTGTTTACATCACTATATTCAATATAAAAACAAAAAGGATTTTAAAAAGATAGATCCCGAGAATCAATTTGCTTCTGCCTTTCCATATTGGAATAATAAATATTATACAGAAAAAACACATAATTAAAACCTATCTTTTCAAGCAATACAACCACTATTCCCGGCTCAACTCCTGAGCCGGGTTTTTTTATTACACTTTTTCGCTATATTTATCTGATTTTCATTAAATTCGCTTTTTGAACAATCGTCCGAAATAGTATTCCATTCGTATATTTATTTTGGATTGCCCAATGATTTCAAATATTTTACAAAGACAACTACTACCACAATCCCAATATTTCTTATATTATTAAAATTAACGAATAAAAACAAATGGAAGTACCTACGCTGTTAGTTGGTCTCGGTGGATTAGGATCAAAAATCGTCAATGACATTTACACTATGATTCCCAAAGGCAAAAGAGGCCGCGTGGCCGTTCTGGCCTTCGATACCAATATTAATGATATTAAAAAACTGGATCACATCCCTAAAACCAATGTAGTGCAAACCAGTTCCAGCCGAACGGTCAAACAATACCTTGCCAATACGGACGAATCCGTCAAGGAATGGTTTCCGCATGAATCCGGCGAGATCAACCGGAAGTCCCTGACGGACGGAGCCGGACAGGTCAGAGCCGTTTCCCGTCTCGCCTACCGCGCCTCTATCGAAGAAGGGAAAACCAACCCGTTGCTCCAAAACCTCAACCGCATCTTCCGCATCAATGACCAAAACCGGGAAGCCAGTCCAAGGGTAATGATTGTCACCACATTGGCGGGAGGAACCGGAGCCGGATTATTTTTACAAGCAGCATTATACATAAGAGATATATTAGAAACAGTATATAATAGAAAAAATGTTTTAATAAGAGGAACATTTTTACTGCCGGATATTTTGGTGAATACCAATAAAATAAAACGAGGGAAACAGGTAGATAACATTCGGGCAAATGCCTACGCTTGTATCAAGGAACTAAATGCCATTACCCAAAATGCGCAAATCGGCGGCGAGCGAAAAATGACCATCGAACTGGAATACAAACCCAATCAGGTGGACATCGCCGGAAGACTGATGCACAACCTCACCTCGGATCATCTCCCCTACGATTTTTGTTTCCTCTATGATTTTGAAAATACAAAAGGGGAAAACCTCCAGCATTTTGAAAATTATATCAATCAGGTTATCAAAACGACTTACCTCGATCTCTTCTCACCAATTTCGGATGGTCGCTTCTCCAAGCAGGACAATGAAATCATCGGACTTATTGAGGAAGGTGGAAAAAATCGATTTTGTGGCTCCGGGGCATCTGCTTTGATTTATCCATACGAGGATATTGTAAAATACAGCAGCCTGAGATGGATCACCGATAGCCTGGGCAAGGACTGGCTGATGCTCGACGAGCAGTATCGCCGCGATATGCTGGATTATAAAAAAGCCCTCGAACTGGGTGGCAATATGGAAAAACCACACCGGGGCGAACGCTTCTTTTTCCACCTGGAAAAAATGGCAACGGGTGAAAGTCCAAAACCTTTTTTCAGAAAAGTGTTTCGGGATGGGTATTTATTGAACAAGGACGGTGAGCCGGGACGCTCCAAGGCG
Source organism: Saprospiraceae bacterium (assembly GCA_020629915.1). Taxonomy (GTDB): domain Bacteria; phylum Bacteroidota; class Bacteroidia; order Chitinophagales; family Saprospiraceae; genus JAHDCK01. The sequence goes on along the minus strand of JAHDCK010000111.1, from coordinate 2,169 downwards.
GATACTTTTGTTCAGGCCATCGAAACGGAGGTGGAACGATTAATTTCTACGGATAGAAAGCTGAACGCGCTCCTTGAAAATTTGGAGCTGGATGAAACGAAACTCAAAAACCGCAAGCACGCCAAGGACGAAGTGATCGATATGGAAGAATCCTTGATGGCTTACCAGCGAGCAGTGATGGATTTTATCAGTAAAACACGCAACTACCTGATCAATCAAATTGTCCTGGCCGATGAAGATGCACCGGGATTAATGGAAGGAAGATCGTATCATTTAAATACTTATATTTTAGGAACGCCGGAACCCGTTCATCCCGTTACCGCTCGTTTGATTTTATATCAAATAGAAATCATGCTGGAAAAGCGGTTGGGTATTTTAAATGAAGATAATGATAATACATTGCGAAGCATCAAAGCCTACCGGGAAGTTTTCGATGATCCCGAAACGGATGACATCGTGGAAGATGCGGAGATGAGAATGGAGATAGCATTGGAGCAGGGATTGCTGAGTCGCAGTTTTAAAAATCGCTTCAAGGAGTTTATTAAAATTTATCGCGAACTGACTTCTGCCCAAAAGCACAATTTAAATAAATATTTAAATAATAAATTATTGGGAGATGTTTTTGCCGGAGTTAGAAAAGGGTTGCATATTTTAATCCGGGATTTTGAACGGTATTTTGAAAATCTGGATGAGGTAAAAGATCGCTTAGTCAATGAGCAAAATCTCCTGGCAGAAAAGCACGACAAGTCCGGTGACCCAACGACGATTTACGTCATGGCCTCGAAAGAGAATAAGGAGAAAATTTGGGATGATATTAGTTTGACTATGCTGGGAAGTGAATTGCCACCGGAGATTTCGGAGCAGATTTACGCCGGACAGTACAAGCGGTTTTGCCTGAAGCAAAGAGGGAAATACGTCACGGAAGAACGCCCGGAAAAGGTGGAGGAAATGTTCCGAAAGGATGTCATCGACTGGTGCAATGGAAAATTATACCAGGAAGATCGGTTGAATTATAATATCGTGCGCGCCCTGCAAAAACAAGCCGAGCTACTAGGAACGGATGCGGATGAAATAGGAAATTATATTATAAGTGAAGTGGCTAAACTAAACAATTTAGCCAATCCGTTTGTCCCTCGCCCCATGAATCAAAATTATACGGCATTTAATACCTATGGTATTCACCCGGATTGTATAGATTATTTAAATGACGATGTGAAAAACGAAGCATTCGTAGATGACCTCACAATAAATGATGCGTTTTCTCCTTATGAAATTTTACGAAATAATACTATATATAGTTTATCTATTGATGATTTTACAAAATTCCATTGTGGCGATTCTAAAAAAGCAATTGAACCCGGCACCTATTATATTTCATATCAAAAAAGAATTGATAAATTAAATAAATCGGGTAGAACCATCACGCCGCACCTGGATAAACGGTGGCATTCGCCTTACTACCTTCCGCCGCTCCACGACATTAATGTGAAGCGCACGAATGAAAATATTTCACGGGCACTTTCCCTGGGATTGATGATGGGCGTCCTGGAAGCGTCCGAGGCAGACGGAAAATACAGTTGGTTGTTCCACGGGCCGGATTACAACAAGTGGGTTTCCTATGGCGACAACAACTGTGGAGAATACGTATATAATTTACACAAAGCTTTGACCAGGAATATGGGTTTGGTGGATAGCATTATTTCCCGCTCGGATGAAATACGCCGAAAGGATAAAACCAAGCATGGACAAGAATATAAAAATTTCAAATTTTACGAACAAGCTGCTAAAATTTATTACGCTCCGGCAGGCAAGCAAATTAATGTTTTAGATATATTATTAATGTATAACGACTATCATTCTATTTCTAAGGAGGACAAGAAAGCGGGCATTGCTTTGGTAAAAAGTTTTGCGGATGAAGTGAAGGCGATCTTCCTGGAGATTTTCGGGGATCATCAGCCAAACAAAGCGAATGCGGAGGGATTGAAATTTATGAAGCGACTGGTTCGGGGCTCTATGGTGTTGAAGAGTGCGGAGGAAACGAGCCGGATGAAAAAAATGATGAATAACTTATTGGATAATTTTTAATGTGTATCGCAGATTTATTGGTTTTAAAAAATTAACCGCCGAAAACAAGTCCTGCTTGTTGCTGGTGTCAGGTGGGACACCTGA
>JAHDCK010000110.1 GCA_020629915.1 Saprospiraceae bacterium | reverse complement strand
GTAAAATAATAACATATAAATAACCGGCCACAATAATCTTTAAAATACTTTGAACGATTTTTTAATTTCTTCTTCGTTAAAAAGCCTCGCCGACGCCCTGCGTCGCCTACATTTTTTGCCTTGAATAAATCAAAAACTCATTTCAAATTAAATTGAACATTATTATGTCCAGTTACTTAAGAATTTAACATTGTAGCGAATAACGCAATGTTTCCCCCCTTCCTGACTTTCCAGGAAGGGTTTTTTATTTGGCAGGATGTTTTAAAATACCAAATCGCCCCTTGTGTTTTATCATGGTATAATCCTGCAAAACCAGGATTCTTTTGCTTTCAAATAAAAAGGGGGTGACCTCCTTTCCTTCTTCATTCACCAGGCACCATTTTCTATCAATGCCTGCAGCGGAATAACCTTTAAAGAAATTGATCCCCATTCTGTATTTTGGAGCAATCGTCTGTCCGGTTGTAAGATTGATAAATCCAATATTCCGGTTTTCAAATATAAGGGCGAGTTTTTCGGAGACGAGATTGATGCGTTTAAATAAGGCTGGTTTTAATATTTCTTGACCATATCGGTTTGCAAAACCAATTTTTTTATCATAATAAACAGCCATAATACCTTTATCATTTGCCTTATTTATCCTGGAATATTTAGGAGGGATGACTACATTGCCAAGTGTATCCACGACGCCCCTTTTGTAACCTACTATCACTCTGGCTACGCCATTGAAAAAAGGTTTTACTTTGTCGTAAATGGGTGGCACAACTAACTTCCCGTTTCTGTTCACAAAGCCACTCTTATATTTTTTTTTAATCGTCCAAAACCCATTTTTGTATTCAGAAACCCGGTCAATATCCAGATCGAGTTTTTTAATAATTTGTCCTGTTGTATCTAATAGATGCCAATTTCCGGCTTTCTTTACAAGAGCCTTTCCATACTCATTAAATTCTGCCCGATTATCGTATAGAAGTTCAGTAGAATAATCTTTATTTAAATATAACAAACCATATTTTTTCCCTTTTTTTACCAGAAGTACATTTTCAGTTCCTTTAAATAACTCATCATATTCTAACGGAACAATTACTTCACCTTCAAAACTGAGAAGGCCAAATTTATTTTGCGCATCCCGGACCAACACATAACGAGAATTAATTATATATTTAAACTCATAGGGTTTGTAGTTTATTTTGTGTTTTTTGTAAAACAAATCAACCTCCCCAAGTTTGCTTGCTTTAATTATTTCAGTGTGATCAAATTTAATTTCCTCATATTCAACTGGAATTATTATTTTACCTATTCGATCTATTACGCCCCATTTGCCACCATTTCTAACTTTAATAAAATTACTCTTTGCCTCTATTTCCGGATACTGATCTTGAGTCAAGACCTTCCCATCAGGAGTAATCAGGCTCCACAAACTATATTCGTTTACCAAAAAATTTCCTTTATATTTTCTTACTTCATCATATTTTACGGGTAAAATTTCCTTGCCTGTCATATCGATCACGCCTAATCTGTAGTTGGCTTTTACAATTGCTGTACTGGTATCAAAGCGTATTATCTTCTGGTATTTTGGAGCGATAATTTCTTTTCTTTTCTTAAAATTATACAAGCCCCAAAGCTCTCCTTTCCTGCAAGCAGTTATGCCATTTTTATATAAATATAATTCATCATATTCTACCGGGATCACCTCTCTTCCCAACGTATCCACCGCTCCGTATTTTCCATTTTTATAAATTCTAAAAATATGCTCCCACCCTATCGTTTCAACTTTTTCAATCCCTTCTTCCAACCACTCTATATCCAGATCATCAATGGTCCATTGTTGAGCATTAATTACAAAACAGTTCAGGAAGAAAAATAAAATCCAAAAATATTTATTCATTGTTATTTAATTTAAATAAAAAGAACCTCTCTGGAAAGAGAAGTCCCTGATATTTTTCTCATCTTTTTATCCCTCTGTTTCGGGAAAGATTACTTATCCTCCTCCTTCAAAAACCGCTTGAGTAAGCGACTGGACAATTGCAACATTTCCTTATGTGTCAACATTCCAATCAACTCCCCATCCTTGACCACTGGCAGACAACGCACCTTGTGTTCATTCATCACATCAATAGCATCCAGCATCGTCGTTTCAGGCGTAACGGTTACGGGATTGGGAATCATGATGTCTTCTACTGTCGCAGTGACGCCACCATTAAAACTTTTATTGGTAAAATGCTTAAGCAGTTTCCTGGCCGTGATCAATCCAATGAGATGTCCGTCCTTATCTTCGACGGCGGTGTGGTTGAGCTTGCGCCATTCCATCATATCCGCCACCAGTTCGATGATGTCCGATTTTTGAACGGTGAATAAATCGGTTTCCATAAAATCGCCAACAGTTAATGACACGGGTTTATAATATTTTAAATCTTCTAATTCAGGTAATTTCCATTTGTGAACGGGTTTGCTCTTGCGCTGGTTTTCGAGGATAGCTGCCGTCAGTGCGGTTACTGCTTCATCCCGATTGGTCTGCTTGATGAGTTTGGTAAAAGTCCGAAGCGTCCAGCGCGCGCCATTCATGTGATTCTCAGCCCGACCTTTTATGATATCCAAATATCTTTTTATATCTCCTTTTGCAATACCTCGCTTTTGCAATCCTCTTTTAGCAATGGGTATCAATTGATTTAAAATCAAATCCACCGCAGATATTTTTTCATTATTAAACCAGGTAAACTTGGTATCAATCCCAAACCGCGCTGCCTTGCCAAAATTATCCCGTGCATCTTCAAAGGACATGATCTTCGTAACATCTCCAATCTCCTCTTCCATCCCGGTCATTAGTCCCACCCAGAAAGCAGCATTAGCCACCTCATCAATGACCGTTGGCCCGGCAGGTAACACCCGGTTTTCTATCCGCAGGTGTGGCTGACCATTCGGGCTGATGCCGTAGCAAGGGCGGTTCCAGCGGTACACCGTAGAATTGTGGACCTGCAAAGCCCGGAGCTTGGGCGTTTTCTTGTCCTTGATCATTTCGTAGGCATCTTCTTCGATGTCACCGCTGATCAGCACCCGGAAACGCAATATATCTTCTTTATATATTTCCATTATAGATTCCTTCAACCAGCCATTCCCAAAGGTCACCCTGGGGCAACGCTCCCGCATGTGGTGCGAAGTCGTGCGGGTATCAAGTGCTTGCTGAAACAAAGCGATCCGCGTTTCATGCCAAACCCGACGTCCGAACAAAACCGAGGAGTTGGCGGAGATGGCAATAATGGGTGCGGCGAGTGCCTGAGCGATGTTATACATTTTGGCAAAATTATCCGGTGTCACCTGATAGTGTACCTGAAAACTCGTGTTGCAGGCTTCGAGCAGGGGCGAGTCGTGCTTGACCAGAATTTCATCCACACCCCGCAGGCGCAGCTCAAAGGCGTTGCCGAGCAAGTGTTCGGTGATGGCATTCATCAGGGCGGCGTAGCGTTTTTTGGGCGTGAGGTTGTGCATCCCCAAATCGGATTTACGGAGGGTCGGCAATATTCCGGTCAGCAAAACATCAGCGCCGATTTTGCTCGTTTTTTCCTGGATTTTGTTGAGATACCTTCGGACTTCAGTTTCCATTTCACTAAAACATTTGCCTTTCAGTTCTCTGGGAGTCAGATTACATTCGAGGTTAAACGCAGCGAGTTCAGTTTCCACCCAGTCGTTCCCTTTGAGGTGTTTGAGGGCTTCCATAGCTTTGGGTACCGGTTTGTAATGTTTATCGATGAGGCACATTTCCTGTTCGGCTCCGATACGGGTAATATCTTTTTCAAACCAGTCGTTTTCTATCATATATTCCAATGCCCGGACATCCTTGAGAAGGTGACGCACAAAACGGTGCATTTGTTCATTTTCGGTAAGGAGAGAGACGCGTTGTTCGCCCATGATTTTTTTATATTTTTAATACAATTAATACAACCTCTATACGTAGAGTTGGTACTTTAAAAGTAAGGAAGAATTTTGGAATTTCTGACTTTTATTTGATATTTTGAAAAGAATACTAACCAATACCTTTAGAAGATGATTTTTAAAAATATTTTTAAAATACTTTTTATTACAATATTAATTTCTTTACTCCTCCCCTCTTGCAACCGGGACGAACCACAAGGATATGATATATTTTATAATAATGTTTTTGAAATTCCTGCGGGACTCAATACTATTGAAACACATATCATTAGAATCAATGATATTTCTCCAAATATAAACGACTTTCTTCCGGATGGAATACAAGAGGAAGATCTGGTGAGCATCACACCTAAAAGCATCCGCCTTATCTCTCAGGATGGAACGTTGGAACTGGGTTTTGTAGAGAGGGCTTTTCTTAGAATTGAAACGGATGATTTGTCGGAGAAGGAAGTCGGTTATCGGGAAATTGTTCCGGAAAACACGAATAATATCCTCGATCTCGTGGCATCCCTCGGGGAGATGAAAGACTATTTGAATGCACCGAGGTTTGACCTAATGGTAAGGTTTAATTTTAGAATCCCGCCGCCGGAATTTATTCCTATTCGGCTGGAAGTTGTTTTTTTGGGAAGAACAGAGTAGCGCCGAACCTTCTATTGCCTTTTTCTTTTTTTAAAATATTTTTTTCCTACAACTAATAAACCAAATGACTCTCCATCCTCTTTGGTTTTCCTGGCATGATGCGCTCCATGCGCCCGAAGGATGGCCTGCGAATAAGCATTATCCAATTTTTTAAACCACTTGAAACGTCGATGTATATAAACATCATGTATTAAAAAATAAACTAACCCATAAATTGAAATCCCTACGCCTACAAAAAATAACCAAAAATATCCAGGCACAGCAGAACCTATGATATAACAGATGGCACTTGGAATGGCAAAGACGAGAAAGAAGCGATCGTTCTTTTCAAAAAACCCTTCTACGGTGTGTGGGTTGTGATGGTCTTCATGCCAGGACCACAAAATCCCGTGCATGATATATTTGTGTGCAAACCAGGCCACAAATTCCATAGCAGCGAAGGCCGCCAGCGTAACGCCGAAGTAAATTAAAAAAGACATATTAGTTTGTTTTGCTAAGGAATCCAAATGCGCAGGATTCCAAAAAAGATAAATTGTAAGGTAAACAGACAAAGGGCGACTTTGTTGTCAAAACGACCCAATAATTTATAAAAAGCCCAACACAACCCAAAACTTATCCCCCACCAGGCGATGTAATTTTCAAGTGGAATGCTTGGATTTTCCCAGGTCCAAAATCCGTAGTGAATAGCGACCGGCTCAATAATAAAATCCAAAAGCAGAAGCAAACTCGCTCCTAAAAGAGCTTTAATAAAATCACTTATATCTCCAATAAACGTATTTACAAAAACACCAACTGCATAAACCAGCATCAACCAATTGATGCCAATCATCGGAGGCGTGCCTAAAATTTTGGGCCCGAGGATCTTGCCATATTGATAATTTCCAAACGGGAAGCCGGTTTGCACGCCAATAATTTCTATCAGGAAACCAAAGCAAAAAGCAATTAATAAAAATATATAAAAATTCTTATTTTTATCAGGATGCACCCACAGCATCATCCCTACCGAAATGAGTAGGTTGATGGGTGTAAGCAAAAGAAAATCGGGATGAATCGGTAGCAGCGCCCCGAAGATGCCCACGACATACAACACAATTAAAACAAATATAAAAATAGTTTCTTTATTTTTCATTCTACTGATCATGAATCAAATCATCAATAATTTTAGCGGACAACAAACAAAGTGGAATGCCTCCACCAGGGTGAACACTTCCGCCACAGAAATATAAATTTTTTATTTTATTAGAAAAATTCGGATGTCGATTGAATGCAGCCATCTGATTATTTGAACTTGTACCATAGAGCGAACCCAAATGAGAAGCCGTTTTGGACTGGATGGTCAGCGGTTCTAAAACCTGCTCACACAATATTAAAGATCGAATATCTTTTTTCAGAATTCTACTTATTTTATCTAAAATATTTTCCCTGGCATTCTTGATCAACTCCGGCCAGTTCTGATGGGCTACGTGCGGGACGTTTATCATTGTAAACCAATTTTCACAACCTTTAGGCGCATCTGTTTTTTCCTGCTTGGAGGTGATATTGATATAAACGGTCGGATCTTCACAAATTGTTTTCTTATTAAATATATGTTCAAATTCATTTTTATAATCCTCGCTAAACAATATATTGTGAATGTCCAATTCCGGAAACTCCCCTTTAATTCCCCAGTAGAAAATCAAGGCAGAAGAGGACTTCGGCTGTTTCAAAATTCGCTCCGGTGGCCTTTGATCTGCCATCAATTTTTTATAAGCAAAAAATATATCCATATTGCATACTATGGAATCAAAATCCACTGACTCCCCTTCCACCACTAATCCTTGTGCCTTTTTATTTCGTATATTTATTTTTTCTACTGTTTTATTATAATAAAAATTCACACCCTGGTCTTCTGCTAATTTTACCAGAGATTTTGTAATTGCATGCATTCCCCCAATCGGAAGATATGCGCCAAATTCATATTCAAAATGTGGAATGATATTCAAAATACCGGATGCCTCGTAGGGATTTGAGCCATTGTAAGTTGCATACCGATTAAAGAGTTGAACGAGTTTGGGATGACGAAGTTCTCGCTCGTTCACCTGATTCATCGTTCTAAAAATATCCAGCTTGTGCAACTGAAGCAATGCTTTACCCACATCTTTTTGCAACCAGGTTTTTGCTTTGTGCAAAGAATTTTCAAGGAAAATTTTTCCGGTGAGATCGTATTTTACAGCATGGCTTTGATGGGCTTTTTTTAAAATATGTTTTTCTACCCCAAGTTTTTCATATACTTCTTCTGCAAATTTTTCCTTATCACTCCAGGCAGACAGGCGTGTATCATCTTCCCAAAAATAATTACAAAGAACCGGTAATTTTTTATATTTAAAAAAATTCCCTGGATTATGCCCGGCAATTTTAAATAACTCTTCTACGTATTGCGGCATTGTAAAAAGAGAAGGCCCGGCATCAAACCGAAAACCAGCTTCCCCCATCTGAGCCAGCTTTCCACCCGGATAACTATTTGCTTCATAAACAGAAACATCATATCCGCGCACGGCCATCCGAATAGCTGTGGCGATACCACCAATACCCGCACCAACAATTCCGATTTTCATAGGAATGGAAAACAGGGAAAAGAGGAAAAGGTTTACTTCCGGCTAAACCCACCGAACTGGCTCATATACTTTTTAGTATCCTCTTCCATTTTGCGAATAATGTCCTCCTCATTTTCTGCATTAAACAAAGGCAACTTTACGAAAAAAGTCGTGCCGATGCCTTCTTCCGTTTCAAAGTAAATTTTACCACTAAAGGATTCTACAATATTTTTAGACATGGCGAGGCCTAGTCCCATCCCAGAGTTTTTCGTGGTAAAATTAGGTACAAAAACCCGGTTGATTTTATCCGCCGGAATTCCTGTTCCGTTATCCTCCACACTGACCATTGCGTGATCTCCTTTGCGCTGCAATCGAATGGCCAACTGACCTTCCCGGTCATCCGGAATGGCTTGAATCGCATTTTTTATCAGGTTGTTAAAAACCCGAAGCAACTGATTTTTATCTGCAAAAACAAACAGTAATTCCTGCTCCATCTCGAGGGAAATATCCATGGTGTGCTGCTCATTAAACAAGTCAAAAACAGAAGTTATCAAATGATTGATTTCCAGTTTTTCATTAGAAGCCAATGGCATTTTGGCGAAGTTGGAAAACTCCGAAGCAATGGTAGTCAGGTTATCAATCTGCTCAATCAATGTGGTAGTTACCCGCTTCATCAGTGGCTCAGCCTCTTCCGGATTGGCTTTATAAGCGCGTTGCAAATGCTGTATGCTCAGCTTCATCGGCGTCAGCGGATTTTTAATCTCGTGTGCCACCTGTTTAGCCATTTCGCGCCAGGCTGTTTCCCGCTCAGATTGTGCCAGGAGATCTGCAGACATTTCCAGCTCCCCGATCATTTTATTGTACTCGTCAATCAACTCGCCCAGCTCATCATCGTTATCCCACTCCAGCGGTTCGTTTTTCTCTCCCAGCTTTACCTGTTTGAGTTTTTCTCCTATAACGGAAATTGGTCGGGTGATAGAATTGGCCACAGCAACGGCCATTGCTCCCGCAACAATCAACAATAAAAAATATACGTTTAATAACGTTCCCATGAAATCCGTAATGTCCCGGCGCAATTTACTTTGCTGAGAATAATAAGGCAATCCCAGGTAAGCAATGATATCATCATCAGTTGTTTTCAAAGTCAGGTAAGCCGTCCTGTATTTCAAACCTCCGATATTTTCTTCGTGGAAGGTTTTTGATTCCTCCTCAATTCTCAATTCGTGGAAAGGCAAAGGGTTCATCCTGCCGGAAAGTAAAGCCTTATCAAAAATTTCGGGTTGAGAGGATTCCAGCAATTGCCCGGAACTATCAAACAGATTGATATCCATTTTATGAATCTTTGACAGGGAATTGATATCCGGATAAGGTGTTAAGTTTCGTCTTTTTTGTTCTTCAATTTGAAATTCAGCGGCCTTGAGAACACTTCGGGCTTTTCTTTCCAAACGGGCTTTGTGATAATCCTGAGTAGAATCCTGAAAGTACACTACAGTAACTAAACCAATAACGATAAAGGAAATAAAAATCACGGCAATTACTGAAAAGTGAATTCGGTTTCGCAGTGTGGTACGGGATGGAAAATTAACCGAAGTAGGCACAACCCGCACAAAGGCATTCAAAAATCCAAGTAAAATCAATCCCAGCAAAAGCACAGCAAAAATGTAGGAAAACAAGGAAAGCGGCTTTATCAAATCTGTTTCCTCATTGCTTAGAATGATCGTTTTTTCTGCATTGGCTTTATACAATAAATGCCGGAATCCGTCTTTTTGAAACGTCCAGTATTTTTTTCCGGGTCGGTGCGGATAATCCGCTAAAGGATAAAAAGATTTTCCTTTTTGTTTGACGAGAATGCCATTTTTATAAACACCATAATCGTACTTACTAAATTCCTCCAGTGTTTTTACGCTGTTATCCACCAACAATTCCGGATAAACACGAGTATCATCCAGTTCCTTGGGCAAATATTCTATAATAATTTTTCTAATTTCTTTTCCATCATCAAAAATGGCAAGATTGGAAAGGTACTCATAATCTCCTTTCCCATTGCTCCAGAAGGATAAATTTTCACTTCCTCTTTTTTCAGAGACATTGAGCTTTTGAGCCAGTGTGGAAAACCGCGTTAATTCACCATGAGCCGGAAGGCTGTCCGGGCTGTAAAGGTGAACTTTATAATCAAATTTATTAAATAAGTAATTATCTCTTTGAAAATATTTATCTACCTGAGAGATAATAGTTTTTCGACTTACGAAGGGGGAGGTTGCAAAATTTTTAATAAAATTATCGTTGAGTAACTGTCTTTCCAGATTGTGTAACCTCCGCTCGGCCGTAGTGTCAGATTCAATGGCTAAAGATTCGGCGAAAGCCAATTCCCTTTCAAAATCATTATCCAGATTATATTGAAAAATCAACCCTGAGGCAAACCCTGCAAAAACCACCAACCAGATAGCTAACCATGCCGGAGTAGCTGTACCTCTTGACAAAAATATATCAAAAAGCAAAATGTAAGCGCAAGCAAAAATAAACAACAAAAAATTGGTGGAATCAAAAGGAAAAAATAAATAAGAAGCCAGGAACAATCCTCCGGCCACACCCAAATAGGTGAGTTTTTCCGTCTGTGAAAGGTTTAATTTTTTTAAAATATTACAAAGGCGATGCGTCAGGAAGAAAAAGGATAACAATAAAATATTAATCCCTAATAATCCCAATACATTATTAAAATCAAGGCTAAACAGATTGAAATCGGATGGAATGCCCGAACGCAAAATCAAAACGCGAAACACCCCGGCTATTCCGAATACGGTCAGAATATTTAAACCATATAAAATTCCAGCCAGCCAAAAGCGGGTATTCTCAGATAACTTATCGAGATGTTTGACCCGAAACTGATGGTGAAAAAACAGCGAGCCCCAGAAAAACAAAACAACATTGATCAATAAATCTCCAAAGGTCGGATTCCAAAAGGAAGGCATGGAACCGGCAGTCTTAAAGACGGTAAGATGATCAAACTGCGCACTTCCGCCCATCATCAGCGTCAGCAACCGAACTCCAACAATAATACTTAGCAAAAATAAAAAACCCTTGTGCGGCGCATCATTTTTAGCAATGTCTAATGCCTTGAAGTGCAGGTGCCAGGCAAGTATCCCAAATCCTATAATAAATAATATCAAAGCGATACCTTTTAATAAGGGGTCAGCTATACTGTTTGCGCTATCGAGATAAAAGAGATGTTCGCCTTGCTGGTCCTTAATACTATAGGAGGTTTCTTTGGCAGACAATACCAGATCGGAAGGTACCCGGTTTCCCAGCAAAAACCTGTCGAAGATATATTCGTTCTGAATAGAAAAATGCCTTTTTACCGGAATTAGACCCAAAATAGTATACCGCTCCTTTTCCTTACTCACAAAAGGCTCCTTCATCAGGATATAACTTCCCTTTTTATTATGCGTTACTAATTCAGATTTTTTATTACTAAAACGACTTACCTCTGTATCAAAGGGAATCAGATGGTAATGGCTCCAAAAAACCAAAGAATCCCGGTTTGTTTCCCGAAAAGCAAAAATACCATAGGATTTTTCAGCCAAACGATTGAGTTCTGCCTTGTGATCCGGTTCCTTAGGATTTAACAAAGTTTGGATCTTCTCCGGGTTTTGGAGAATATCAGTAACTTCGGCTTCAGATTGATGAAGCTGTTGCTCAATTTTTTGTTGATAAACAGACAGATCATTGGATTTTCGTCCAAGAAAGTTGAACAAAAGTCCGAGGCAGAGGGCAGCTATACCCAGAAAAAGGTATTTTGTTTCGCGCATAGCGTCTTTTTCACGAAGATAAAATGAAGTAACAGAATTGTCTTAAAATGATAAAAAAGAGGTATTTGGAGTTCTAATAACAATTCCAAAAACAGGAAATTTTCCACAAATTTTAATCCAAATTAATTCTTTTTTTATTAAAATGCAGAAATTTGCTCTCCACCCGCTTTTTACACAAAAAAAATTTAGATTTCAGCAAATAAAAATTTTATAAATTAAACGAATGGATTGTCCTGTTTGTCATAAAAAAAATATAGAAAGTTACGTTCACAACTGCCCGGAGTGTGAGACAGATCTTCTACAGTTCTCTATATTTGATATGGCTGCTGAGGATTATCTGGCTATGACAAAACGCAGCAGCATCCTCGAAGGGAAAGTTGTGGAACTGGAACAAAAACGCAAACGGGATCGAAATAATTATGTCGGGAAAATTTATAGAAATTTATTTTTCCTCTCTCTCCTTGGTTTGATTTATTTTCTGTTTTTTAAAAAACCTCCTCAACCTGAAATTGTCCCCGATCAGGCTACTATCGAAAATTTAAAAAAACAACATGAAACGCAAACTGCTCAATTGAAAAAAGATTTGGAAGATGCAAAAAATCAAATTGAAGGCATTAAGGCGCAAACAAATGTAAAAAGCATTCAATATGTCATTCAGAAAGATGATATTCTATGGCAGTTGGGCGAGCTATTTTACAATAATCGCCTGGCAGCTTACCAGATCGCCAAAGACAATGACATCCCGGAAGAAAAATTTCGACTGCTACCCGTGGGAGATACCATCACCCTAAACTTTAGATGCCATGAGTAAGGAACAGGAAATATTGTTGAGTAAAGAATTGGAAAGCCTGCGCTCCCGTATGGTTAGCCATGCCAGCCAATTATACAAGTATAAAAAAGATCTTGCATCGGCTACCAAAAACAAAGATGCTATTATGATTGATTTTTTCCTAAGCCTTATTGTGGAATTAGATTCTATAGAACAGGCAGAACAGGAAATGCAAAATACACCCGGGGTGCCGGGTGAAATGGAAGGCATTTATCAGGCCATCAAACAACCACTTCTCAAAGTCCTCACCAAGTACGGCGTCACCAAACTGGAACCTCCGGTCAATCAATTGCCCGATTTTTCTAAAGTTGTTAAAAAAGCCGCTCTTCCCAACCGCACATCCGGAGAAGTGCTTCGCGTTTTGAAAAACGGGTACGTATGGGGAACCAAAGTCGTTCGCTATACCGAATTGGAGGTGGTGGAATAGTTGTTTTTTATTGTAGACAGATACTCATCGTAATGTTCTATACAATTTTTCCAGTTGTACTTTTTTATAAAATCTGCAATAGCACTCCCTTTCTTTTTATTTATATTTAAAATAATACTTCTTAATTTCTGTTTGAAATCATCTTCATTTTTATATAAATAAAAATCCTCCAACCCATCCGGAATATGCTCCGGATAACTCAGGCGATCGGGCAGCAATGGAATCGTATGGCAATAAACGGCTTCCAC
>JAHDCK010000109.1 GCA_020629915.1 Saprospiraceae bacterium | reverse complement strand
CTAAAAGACAGTTTTAGAATTAACTTTGTTCAAAATTTTAATTTAAATTATCAATTTCCTTCAAAAAGGAAGAATTTTAACTTAAACTTTTCAAAAAGCCCAAAAAAATAACTTGAATCAGGAATATTTTCACAATAAAATTTGGCCTATTGTTTTCCAAAAAAAATAAACGGGTTCCGGGAAAAGCAGAAGCCCTCGAAAAACTGCAACGGTATTGTGTGTACCAAGATCGATGCCATAAAGAGGTGCGGACGAAACTGCTGGATCTCGGACTAAGAGGAATGGATGTGGAGGAAGTTATTATTGCTCTGATCGAAGATAAATTTCTGGATGAGGAACGCTTTGCCCGCTCCTACGCCCGTGGAAAATTTCGGATGAAAAAATGGGGTAAAATGCGCATTCGGAAGGAATTAAAATTCAAGCAGGTCTCGGAGTATTGTATAAAGAAAGGAATGACGGAAATTGACGATGAAGAATATTACGAAACCATAGTTGGTTTGCTGGAAAAGAAAAACGCAACCTTAAAAGAGCCTAATTCATATAAAAGAAAAAACAAATTGGCAACCTTTGTCATCGGAAAAGGGTTTGAGTCTTTTTTGGTTTGGGAAGCCGTGAATGAGCTGAAATTATAAATCCCAAAACGATCTTTTTCGCTTATTTAAAATTTTAATGTCAAATATAGTGCGCAGTAAATACGAAGCGACGATTATCCCAGGAATTATTTTATAAAAAATAAAAAACAATACGTCCTTTTCAGATAAAAATCCGCCAAACAACAAATACAATCCCGAAAGAAAAACATAACTTATTCCAAAATATATTAAAACTCTCCGATCCTCCAAAAAATAACGCCGCATCAGATGCCAGCCATTCCCCCACTGCCAAAGCAATAACAACCCCATCCCCAGCCAAAATAATTTGTTCCACAATACCAAAGACAAACCCAGAAAAAGTAATCCAATGCCCTGTCCTGCCAAATCCAACCACAACCGAATTTTTAAATTCATTTATTTGTTATTTTTCAATATTTCATCTGAATCCAATACTTCGTCCAATTCATTCGAGCTGGCTTGGACCCTGGCCTTTTTCAAATTTTGATACGTGTGCCAATAATACCAGCCAGCCATCAATAGCCCCATACAAACTAATACCACAGCAACATTTACTAAAGGAGCCCAATCTCCGGTATCTGAAATGTAAAGAGCTATTATCCCTCCGATAAACAAAATCAAAGACAACAATAAATAATACATACATTTAAAATCTCTATATCCAAGCGCGTAAATCAAAGCCGAAATAATCTGGACTCCCCACAAAGCAGACCCGCAAATGAATGTTCCAAAAAGAGCTATTCCATCCTGAAGAAATAAAAAAACCAGTCCACATAAAATAACCGGCAGCCAAAGAATACTTTGCAGAATCAAATCGATTAGTAAAATGGTTCGGGGCAGTGGCTTCATATTGTTTCGTTTTCCAGAAAATTATCATCCAGAATATCTTCACTCATTTCAGGTTTTGGTAGTCTTCCTCCTTTAGAATTATTGTAATCCTCCAACGTGATCCACCAATACCAGCAGGCAATCCCCAGCGGGATAATAATTCCAATCGAGACAAAAAGGAAATCAGAAGTTGGGACAGTCTGGAAAAACAGCCCAACAATTATAAAGTAAAAAATCACTATTCCCAGATAATACCTTCGCCTTTCGTCTTGGTAACCCAATGCAAAAAACAAGGCACTGATTACCTGTAGTGGCCCTAAAAACATTTCAATAGCCAGACTGATTAAGCCAGTTTCGTATTTTGTTAATAGCATAGCAATTGCCGCCAAAACAGCCGGAGCTAATAGAATAGTCTGCCAAATCAAATCCACCCTTAACATCCATCTGGGAGCGCCATAAATGGCTTTTTGTTTTTCCATATTTCAAAAATAAGGTTTTTTTTACAAACTTTCAATATTTTTTGAAAGTTGTGAAAGCGGGATTTTATTCCTAAGTCCTGCTATCTTTGTGAATTATTGCATTCCTCAATTATTATAACGTATGAAACTACCTGTAGAGCAAGTTAATGCACTCATTCGCAAGCGCAGATCGATTTTCCCCAAAACTTATATCGATAAAAAAATAACCCGGGAAGTCCTGACACAGATCCTCGAAAATGCGAATATGGCTCCCAATCACCGCCACACCGAACCCTGGCGGTTTAAAGTATTCCACACAAAAATATCAAGGGAACAACTCGCCGCTTTCCTCGCCAACGAATACAAGCGCATCACATCCGAAGATAAATTTTCTAATTTAAAATATGAAAAAACGCTCAAAAAGCCGATCCAATCCGGTTGCGTCATTGCGATTTGTATGCAGCGCGATCCGAAGGAGAGCGTTCCGGAGTGGGAAGAAATTGCGGCGGTGAGTTGCGCTGTCCAAAATATGTGGCTGAGTTGTCATAGCTACGGCATCGGAGCATACTGGAGCAGCCCAAAAACGATTTGCAGTGAAACCGGTGCCCGTTTTCTCAACCTGGAAGCAGGACAACGTTGTCTGGGCTTGTTTTATATGGGTTATCACGAACTACCGGAAATGGATGGCAAGCGAAGTCCTGTTTCTGAAAAAACGGAATGGTTGTAGAGGAAAAAAATCCCCCTATCTTTGCCCCAACCCCAAATTTTCTAAAAAGAATTAAATAAGATGTTCAACGAACTCACACCGGGTCTTATCCTGACCATTGTTGTATTGTATTTTATCGTATTAATGATTGTTTCCTGGTTTACAGGGCGGGATTCCGGCAACGAAAACTTTTTTGTAGCCGGCAGAAAATCGCCCTGGTATCTCGTAGCCTTCGGGATGATTGGAGCCTCGCTCTCCGGCGTGACCTTTATTTCCATTCCAGGGGTCGTCGGCGCAGGTGGCGCAAATATGGCTTTTTCTTATATGCAAATGGTTTTTGGATACCTGCTGGGCTATTTTGTTATTGCTACGGTTTTACTGCCTTTGTATTATAGAATGCAACTCACTTCTATCTATTCCTATTTGGAAGATCGGTTCGGTTTTTTTTCCTATAAAACAGGAGCGTTTTACTTTCTCCTCTCCCGCACGATTGGTGCCTCCTTCCGTCTGTTTTTGGTAGCGATGGTTTTTCAGTTGATTTTTGATAGAATAGAAGGACTCAATATCCCTTTTTGGTTGACGGTCTTGATTACGATTATTTTAATCTGGACCTATACTTATCGGGGTGGAATAAAAACCATCGTCTGGACGGATACCCTCCAAACGCTTTGTATGCTCACTGCGGTTATCCTGACGATTTTTGCCATTGGAAATGCGCTGGGAGCTGACGGACCGGGTGGAATTGTATCCACCATTCAAAACAGCGATTATTCCCGGATGTTTTTCTTTGATGGCGGCTGGTCAGACCCCAATAATTTCTTTAAACAATTTTTGGCCGGAGCGTCTATTGCTATCGTCATGACCGGACTAGATCAGGATATGATGCAAAAAAACCTGACTTGTCGTTCGCTGGGAGATGCTCAAAAAAATATGTTTTGGTTTAGCATTGTTTTAGTATTTGCCAATTTGCTTTTCCTGGCGATGGGCGCACTGCTCTACATCTACGCCAACGCCGAAGGTATTCCCATTCCCGAAAAAACAGATCAGCTTTATCCCATCATCGCCCTGGAACACCTCTCTCCGGTGATTGGAATTGTATTTATTTTGGGATTGATTGCAGCGGCTTATTCCAGTGCCGATTCTGCCCTGACTTCCCTGACGACTTCCTTCTGTGTAGATTTTCTGGATTTTGAAAAAAAGGAAAAAGTACACACCGAAGAAATAAAAATAAAAGAATCCAATATTCTGGATGATATAAAGGAAGGAAAGACAAAGCGCTCGTCCTCCTTTGAAGCAGACCAAAAACAAACCCGCTTCCTCGTGCATATCGGATTTTCCTTTTTGCTTTTTCTGGTCATCATTGCCTTTTGGTATATCAATGATCAATCCGTCATCAATCAGTTATTTAAAATTGCGGGATATACTTATGGCCCCTTACTGGGATTATATGCGTTTGGATTGTTTACTAAAATGAAAATTCAGGACTCTCTTGCTCCCTTGGTTTGTCTGGCCGCTCCGGTGATTTGCTACATTCTGAATGCTTATTCAGAGACGTTATTTTTTGGGTATAAATTTGGGTTTGAATTATTAATTTTAAATGGATTGATTACATTTATTGGATTATTGATTATCTCAAAAAGAGAATAATTTTTATATAAAAAAATCCCGAAAGCTAAGACTTTCGGGATTTTACATCTTCTACAATTATATTAGAACAAAATAAATTCTAAAAACGTCTTCCTACAATTTCGCAGGAACCAGAAGCATCCACATCCAATTTTTCCACACTTTTATTATAGTAAATATCACTACTCCCCGAAGCTCTGACATCCAAGATTTTTTCTACTTTCAGCTCGGCATCAGAAGAACCAGAAGCTTTCAAGGTACAGGATTCCATCACAAAACGCTTCCCCATAAAATCACTGGAACCGCTGAGTTTAATTTTACTTTCTCCGGCTTTCCCTTCAATATCGGCATCAGAAGCCCCGGAAAAATGTCCCTCAAATTTCCCTACCTCAATTTCGCCTTCAAAGTCACTAGCACCTCGCATTTCCATTTTCAAAGAAGGAACTTTCAAAACATCTTTTATATAAACATCCGATGCTCCGGCAGCATACAAACGGCTCAAATCGGTCACGGTAATATGAACATTCATCTTATCCGCATTTTTGATTCGGATATTTGGCGTTCCGATTTCTAATACACCGTTGTGCACCTCTGTTTTGATATATTCTATAATATTGTCATCTGCTTCTATTTCGATAGAAGGTACATCGCCTTGTGTGATATACAAATCAATAGCATCCCGGACTTCAATTTCATCAAAACTTCCGATAGTTCTGGTTTCAGTTTTAATATCGTGGCTTCCCTTTACACAATTTCTCTGACCAAAAGTGATGGAAACAACCAAAAGGCATAAAACAAATAAGCTGATTTTTTTCATGATTCAAATATTTTAGGTGATTTTGAGATTAAGGACAACAGTTCCAAAAAAAGGTTGCATCAATTAGACCCAAACAAAAAAAGCCACTCTGCAAACAGAGCGGCTTTACCTTATTATAAACCTAGAAATTATTCTTTTTCAATCCTAAGCTCCTGTATTTTATCTCCTTTCAGGTAAAAATATACCCGAAAAGTCCCGGAGCTGGTTTGTAAATTACCGATGCCGTATTTGGAACCATTATTTTTGGCTGTTCCCTGGTGCATCAGCTTGAAAGACTTAGGTTTGTTGGAGCTAAAAAACCCCGCAACAACCTCCTGAGCCTCCGAGCGATCATAAAAATCTTCGTTTTCCAAAACAGCTACTTCCAGACTTTCGTCAAAATGCCGGGAAAGTTCGGTTGCATTTCCGCTATTTAATGCTTTTGCAATGGCATTAAAATTGGGTTGGGTCACTGCTCCTAGTAACAATACTAACAAAATGCTTTTCATAATAAAATGATTTTTATTCTTAATGAATAGGGCAAAATCATACCATAAACGTTAGAAAGGTCATTAAAACTACTTTATAACTGTATAATTATCAAGGATTAACGCTTAATTAACAAAATGATAACCCTTTGTTTTGAGATATTTCACCTCTAATAAGTCCTTCATTTATAGTATTTACAATACTTTTGCAGTGTGAAACATTATCCACGCGCTTTATTACTCATTTTAGACGGCTGGGGTCACGGAAAGATACCTAAAGCCGATGCTATTCAACAGGCAAACACGCCTTTTATCGATAGTTTACATAAAAATTTTCCCAATTCTGAACTCGTGACCTATGGAGAGGCCGTTGGTTTGCCCGATGGTCAAATGGGAAATTCTGAGGTCGGACACCTTAATATAGGTGCCGGTAGAATTGTCTATCAGGAACTTGCCCGCATCAATAAAGCCATTCGCGAAAAAACATTGCAGGAAAATCCTGTTTTAAAACAACTCATCGCTTATTCTAAAAATAATAAAAAACCACTACACCTCATGGGACTGGTTTCTGATGGCGGTGTGCACAGCCATATCAATCACCTGAAAGCGCTTTGCGACATTTGCGTAGAAGCCGGACTAGAGGAAGTGTATATACACGCTTTTACCGACGGACGGGATACGGCACCGGAGAGCGGCAAGGGTTTTGTAAGTGAAATTTTAAATTATATAAAAAATACGCCCGTAGAATTAGCCTCGGTTTGTGGTCGTTACTACGCAATGGATCGGGACAAGCGATGGGAACGGATTCAACTGGCTTACGATGCGCTGGTGAATGGCAGGGGAACTCCAACGAATGATTTTATTAGAACGATTCAGGCGGCATATCATGAAAACATCACGGATGAATTTCTGAAGCCGATGATTGGGATGAAAGGCGAACAACCTGTTGCGACTATTCAGGAAGGAGATGCGGTTTTGTGTTTTAATTTTAGAACGGATCGCTGTCGGCAAATTACAACTGTTTTGACACAGGAGGACATGCCAAATTTTAATATGCAAACTATTCCCCTGCATTATACAACAATGACTCGCTACGACGACTCTTTTAAAGATGTAAATGTCGTATTTGAAAAAAATAATATACAGAATACGCTGGGAGAGGTTTTAGCCCATGCCGGAAAAACTCAACTCCGCATGGCCGAAACGGAAAAATATCCGCACGTTACATTCTTTTTCTCCGGAGGACGGGAAGAAGCTTTTGAAGGAGAAAGTCGAATTGTAGTGCCTTCTCCAAAGGTAGCAACCTATGATTTGCAACCAGAGATGAGCGCACTGGAAGTTACCGAAAAAGCATTGGAGCAAATTCAAAATCATACTCCGGATTTTATTTGTTTGAATTTTGCAAATACGGATATGGTTGGACATACCGGCGATTTTGAAGCCGGAAAAAAAGCGGCGGAATGTGTAGATAATTGTACCCGACAACTCGTGGAAGCTGCCCTGGAAAAAAATTACGGAATCCTCATCATCGCCGATCACGGCAATTCAGATTTTATGATCAACGAGGATGGAACGCCTCACACGGCGCATACGACGAATCCTGTTCCCTGCATTTTTGTAGCAAAAGATACGCAGGGATTGAACGTAAGCAATGGCAAACTCGCCGATGTCGCTCCTACGATTTTATTTTTGCTAGGGCTGGCTGCTCCGGAAGATATGGATGGAATGAATTTGTTAGTGTAGTTTCTGCTCCAGCCAAAAAAGACATATCAAGCAGGGCAAAGGCATCTTCTTTGCGTTCTTCCTTTTTTAAATTTTCATGGGTTTGTCAAAGTGGTTTTTGCGCATATTATCTTTAATTTCAATGAACACTAATCAACTGATTATCAAATAATTAAAAGATAAATCTTTGCTTTTCCCTTTTAATTTTGAATTTAATTTAAATTGCTCACCCTTCAATTTGCCTCTATCTTGCAGGTATATTTAATAAGAAATTAAAAAACGCCCGAAAGAAAAATAAACTTTAAAAAACCAAATCCCTCCCACATTGCCAAAAGATGATGGAGATATTGCTTTTGGCACATACAATATACTTATTATTCAAATTTAAATTTTATTAAAATGAAAAATTTATCAATGGGATTCCTATGCTTTGTGCTCACCTTAGTGACTATTCATTTAAGCACTGCCGGAGAGGATGGAAGAACAAAAATTTACCTGGAAAACAAATGCAGCAGCGATGTGGAAGTCTATGTAAAATCTCCGGGCAGTAGTACAACAATTACTATTGATGATCGCTCTAAAAAACCATTTGAATTTCTGGATGGGACAAAAGTTTATGACGAAGACGGCCGTGATCTTATCGTTGAGGTTTCTTCCTCCAAAGGTGGAGACACATTTGTTGTTTGCGATTAAAACATATAGAAAGTTTATAGATTAAAGTTTAATGAGTAGTGAAAAGCCGCTGGTATTTGTCAGCGGTTTTTCATCCTAATGATTTAAACATATAAAAAAATGCGACTCTTCGAGTCAAAAGCAAGAAGCTTTTTGGTTTATGGACAGTTGTTTGTAGTTTTTGTCTACCGTAAAAGAACGGTAGGTGGGCAGCAGTAAGAGGGATTCTGTTGCCCTTTTTAGTTTTAAATTTTTTAAATAAGATAGAACATGGATAGAGATTTTTCAAATATTCCAAAAACAGTCAAACTTCAGGTAAAGTCATTTTACAAGTACCTGGATAAAGCACAAAAGGATGCTAAATACCTCCGAAATTGCGAAAGCCAACTCAAATACGTCAAGGCAAAAGAACCGGAAGTAGCCGTTGAAATGGAAGCTGCTCTTGCTGAATTTTCTTCTGGCAATATCGCCACTGCTGCCCCGCCAAAAGCCACAGTCAAACCCACCAAAACAGCCGCTCCCGCAAAAGCTCCCAAGCCCGGCTCTACCGGAGATAAGCTGGTAGATATGCACTTGAAAGCATTTCGCAAAGCCATTGAAAAAATGCTGGGTTCTCCAAAGTATGCTTCCAAGTATTACGGAGAAGCCCAGAAAAAATTGCAAGCCATAGAAAAAAGAAATCCAGACCTCGTGGATATGACAGCTCTCCAAAATGAGTTGGATGAAAAACTCCGCGAAGCAGGGAACAAAGAGCAAGGCCAGGATATTGCCCACCGGGAAAAATATGTGAAGCGTTGGTTTGGCGATCTGCAAAAAAGCCAGGACGAAGATGGCTTTGCAAGAAATTATGCCGAAGCAAATAAAGCCATTGATAAACTCGCCGAGCTCGATCCCAAAAAAGCGGAGGAATACAAAAAAGAAGCGGAAAGTATCAAGGCGGAATTTGATGGAAAATTCGGAGCGGAGAATGAGGAAAAAAAGGCGTACGAGGAATGTGGACAGGCTTTTAAAGTTGTTGCTTCCATGATCGGTGATCCCAACTGGCTGACTCCGGGGCACAATCCCGAAAAGGAAAAAGAACATGCTGAAAAACTGAATGCACGAGTACAGGCTGCCAAAGACTTTGCCGGAAATTCTAATTATATAAAAATATTTGAGGAACATAAAAACGGACAGTTGCCTACCGTTTTTGAGAAAAGACATTTAGGATTTGGTGTAGGTTTTTTACAGGAGGGTCAAAAGAACATGGATTATTTTCTAAACAATGAAAATGAGCATTTTGATACCTGGCTAAAAAACAGGGAGACGGTTATCACCGATAATGAAAACTCTGTTGATCCTGGTTTTTCTACTCCGATAAATTCTTATTTCCAAATGGTGAATAAGGCCGCTAAATACGAAATGCTGATCGCCCTCTTCCCGGATGATTTGAACTACCAAAACCGATTAAAGGCGATAAAAGATACCATCAAAGCGACCGGCGGACGAAAAGGTGCCCAGCAAAAAGTAGATGAATATGGTGCTGAGAAACTGGCTAATTTCCGCATGGGCAGGCATCGCTGTGATGACCCGAATATTTTAAAACTCGCTACGGATTATTTTATAAAATCCAAGGCAGCACACATTGGCGATCCTATCCGGGTAACGCTGGTTTTTGAAGCCTGGAGAGTAGAGCGACATGTCCTGACCGGTTTGCCACTGCGCCGATTGATGCGCTGCAACGTAGCCGCCAAAAACAGCAAAACCAACCGACATGAAATGCTCCGAATGGATATTACTCAGGAGTATATCGGCACGGAATTTAATGAATTTGTTTCCGGTTCTTATTTCCCCAGCAATGGGGAAGGAGATGAAATATTAGAGGAGAATATATTTAAAGAGCCATAATTTAAGCAATCTCTATCTTCTCATAAGGGCGCAGGACTCCGGTTTTGCGCCCTGTTTTTATGGCTTCAGTTTTTGTTCCAGCCAATAAGCAATATCCAACCATTCAAAAGCATTGACACTGCTTTCTTCTTTCTTTAGTGCTTTAAATATTTTGAGATGTTTTTTATATGTTTTATTCAAATCTCCATTTTGAACCCGAATTAACTCCCGGCACATTTCGAGGGTTTTTTGTTCAAAATTGTAAAATCGATTTTTGCGACTAAAAAAGGAGCGGATATTTTTCAGCTGACTTTCGAGGTACATAAAATTGTTTAACTCAAAATGAAGCAGCAAGTGCATCAATTCAGAAGCAGAATGAATATCATACCGCTTCTTCAAATCCGGATGTTGCTGAAGCATGAGTAACCACTCCTGGGCTTTGTGAAGTTCGCCGGAGAAAAATAATACATTTGAAATTACATAATAATAATTTAACTGATAAAATGGGGAAATGGCCTCCCGGACATTTAAGAACTCGGATACTTTTTCAAAAACTAAATCCCTTGCTTCCGGATACATTTTATTAGAAAAATAATATTGCATGATATAACCAAAACGAGCATCACACAGCCGTCGGGCTATCTCACTTTTTATATACTTTTCGTTTTTATATTTTAAAATTACCTTTTCGTATTTTTTGCATTGTTCCAAATGAAACTCAAGAGACGAAACATAACAACAGGACAAGCAATAATTATTCAAAGTAGAAATATAGGAATTGAGTTCTACTTCCAGGAGAAGCGGATTTGCTTCAAGGGCATCTAATATTGCACCAATTTCTATATGATATTGCTTGTAATCATTATAGCAATAGTTGATCACGGCCCGCACCTGATGAACAGAATATCTCATTCTTGGAGAGTGCGTTTCTGCTACTTCTTTAATGGGAACCAGATCGTAAATTTCCTGAATTCTTTTCCGGGTTTCCTCCGAGCGATAGCCGTAACGAATAATAATATTTTCCACCTTCTGAGAAATACATCCATATTTTGCGAATACTAAAAAATCCTCACTACTTTTTTCCTTTTGATCGATCAAGTCATTCACTTCCTCGAAGGAGGCCATCATATATTGGCTTTTACTTATAATATCTATTTTAAAATTTAAGAACTGAGCGATGTATAAAGCCATATCCAGTTTCCTGGCCAACTTCAACCCTTTTTCCATTTCCTTGATAGCTTGACTGTACAATCCTTTCGATCTTAAAATTTTACAATTGGAGAGGTAAGCTTTCATCCGCTGCTTGGGATCTTTATCCTCGCGGTAAAGACGCATCAATTTTAATATCAAATTCCTCAAATAATTTTTGACCACCGGAAAATGCCCAATAAATGATTCATTTTTAAATTTCTTCTTGAGTGCTTCTTCACTGTATTCCTTTTGTCTATCAATGGCATCAAACAGCTTTAAATAAGCCTTTGATTTTCCTTCTACTGCTTGCGTATAAGTTTTAAAATGTCGCTTCTCCCCTTTGGTCATAGAGTGGATCAGGTCAAAAAGAGCTTGTTCTTTCTTCATTATCTATTTTATTTAAACCTCTTATAAAATTCTGACTATCAATTTTTTACAATAAAAAAGAAAGGGTTACACGTCTTATTTTCCATTTTATTTGGGTTGGTGATAAATGATTTCCCCTCTACATTGCAAATGTATTTAAGCTAAAAATTAAAAGCGAAAGTAAAGTTATTAAGCCTTTTCGGTTTTATAAAATTACTTAAATAAAGCATCTAATCCCTCCTCTGCCTCAGGGCAAAGAATGTAGTATTTTTCATACATCAAAATATTTACCAAATGAAAAAATTATTATTGGGCTTAGTATGCCTTGTCTTTTTATGTCTTTCCGCCACAATCGGTATTAGCAGTGACGGAGAACAGGGCAGAATCAAAATTTACCTGCAAAACAAATGCAGCAGCGATGTCAAAGTCTATGTAAAATCTCCAGGCAGCAGCACCAAATACACCGTAGATGATGGCTACAAAAAACCCTTTGAATTTCTGGAAGGAACTAAAGTGTATGACGAAGATGGTAGAAAATTAATTGTGGAGGTAACTTCCTCCGTTAGTGGAGACACATTTATTGTATGCGATTAATTAAAATATTTAAGCAACTAATCCATTTAGCCGAAAGAAAGCATCGTGCCCTGAAACCGTCACGTGAAACACCTACGGGAAAAGGAGTTTTCGTGTCAGGTGTCTCACCTGACACCAGCAACAAGCAGGCTTTTTATTATTATTCCATTTAAATTGATTACTTGCTTATACTCAAATTTAACTATGAATGAAGCCCCAAACTCACTTTACCTTTACCTGATGTTATTAACGATACAATCGTTTGGGGCGGTAAAGCAACCGGATTTTGTCCGGTTGCTTTCAGCTTAAAATCAAATATGTTTTTTCAAGTATAAACAAAACAAATATCGGTTAAATAGGTTTGCTGATAGTTGTTGTAATTTATGATTCTATGTTGTCATAGAAGTCAATTTTTTAACTCCCGTAAAAGAACGGAAGTAGGGCATCGGCGAGGGATTCCGTTGCCCTTTTTTATTTAAAAAACATTTTGTTGTTTATATGTTTTTTATTGTTTTCAAAATTAAAATCTGCCATTTTTTGAAAAAATGGCA
>JAHDCK010000108.1 GCA_020629915.1 Saprospiraceae bacterium | reverse complement strand
ATG
Source organism: Saprospiraceae bacterium (assembly GCA_020629915.1). Taxonomy (GTDB): domain Bacteria; phylum Bacteroidota; class Bacteroidia; order Chitinophagales; family Saprospiraceae; genus JAHDCK01. Next base: position 12,497 of record JAHDCK010000108.1, on the reverse strand, counting down.
GAATAAAAGATCTGGTAGCTAGCCCAAACAACCGCAATGCCAGTGAAAATATAAATTGTGTTTGGTTTTATAAAAATATGAATACGAATGAAGTTCCGGACTTTCAATTCCAAAAAGAAACTTTGCTGGTAGAAGAAATGGTAGACATGGGAGAAGGTGCGAATCCAGCTTTTGCTGATTACAACGGAGATGGATTAATAGATTTATTTATAAGTAATTATGGATTTTATGGGCCGGGAGGCAACTATGAAACGAGAATTTACTTATATGAAAATACGGGTACAGCGACTCAGCCTGAATTTACTCTGGCAGACGAAGATTACTTGTCTATGTCTCTTTTTGATTTCAATGATGTGACGATGGGCTTCGGAGATATTGACAACGACGGGGATACAGATTTAGCGATTGGGAATGAAGCCGGGGAGGTTCACCTGTTTAAAAATAGTGCAGGTGCTGGCAATCCCTTTAATTTTGGGGGTATCATTGCCAATATCGTAGACCCTATGGTAACCTACACCACGCCAGCTATTATTGATATTGATGAGGATGGAATTTCAGAATTAATGGTGGCTGAAAAGCGGGGCAATATCCATTACTTTGAAAGTGATGGTGCAGTGAACCCGACCTTTACTTTTATAGAATTGCAAACTGGGGGAGTAGATACCCGTCCCGATGTTGTGGGTTCTACGACGGATGGATTGTGCTACCCGGCTTTCTTTGGTTCTAGCGGTGGGGTTCAACTCATCACCGGGGCAGGAGATGGTTACCTGCATTATTATACGGATGTAGAGAATAACTTAAACGGGAATTTTAATTTAGAAAATGAAACCCTTGGTAATATTTATGCAGGAACAAAAACCCGCCCGGCGGTAGCAGATATTAATAATGATAATTTATTGGAATTAGTGGTTGGAAACGAAAGAGGCGGGATACATTTTTATAGTACAGATATTCCGATTGAAGATATTACTCCTGTGACAAATTTGAATAATGATTTTTCTTATGCGATAAACAATAATTTATTGGATAATGAAATTTTTATTCAGATTTTTAATATAAAAGAAACTATAGAATTGAATCTGTATGCGGTGGATGGGAAATTATTATCTAAATCTACTCAAAATGGTTCTTTTATATTTCCGACGGGTCATTTGTCTAATGGTATGTATTTGTTAGAACTAAAACACGAGAATAAATCTTATATAGAAAAAATTATTGGATTTTAAAAAAGATATAAAAAAAATGACTTCCTGCGGACAATATTCAGAAATTGGCTAAGAAAAAACCCTGCCTGACTTATTTTTGTAAAACAGCCCTGCTGAAAATTAGCAAAAGGACTGTTTTACAACAACAATTACACTAATATAATTTTCAAATGCTTGTCCCTTATCATTTTACAGATAGGTTCAGGGAAGGTTTTTTTCAATATAAACAAATTATATCCAAACTGGATGGTATTATCTGTTTTGACTTGGAAGACATCATTCATCCTCACCTGATTTCCAATACAGATGCCCGCAAAGATTTGCATCGCCGGCATATTATCAAGGGATTATCCCGGTTTAAATCCACCGAACTAAAAAGGGATTTTGGAATTAGAATAAACCCAACTTATTCTCCGGCATTTTATAAAGATGTAAACTTTTTAAATAAAAATATTCCTGCAATTAATTGCATCTTTCTTCCAAAAACAGAGTCGCCTGAAGCTTTACAAAAAGCTATTGAATTAATTCAAACAGATTTTGTAGAAATTATCCCGATCATAGAATCCCAGAGGGGAATGGATAACCTGGTAGACATATTATCCGTTGAGGATTCCCGGTTCAGAAAGATAGCATTTGGTCATTGTGATTTCAACCTGGATACAAATATTTTCCCTTTTATTCATCAAGACAATTCTCAATACTGGGAATGGATTAATTATTTACATATAAAATGTATTCAGCATGAAAAGGATTTAATTAATTCTCCGGTTTTGGTTATTCATCCGGACAACTATTTTAAAGCAAATCTGCAAAAGACAAAACAGTTTAGCCGGATAAAAGGACAAATCTCCCTTTGTAAACGCCAGACTGAAATGATACACTCCATTAATACTGGCCTACAAGCCCTAAATAATTTCCACCCTCCCTTTCCTGAAATTGAAAATGCCTTAAAGCTAAAAAAAACGCATAATTTTGAAGATAATATGATGATTGTGGAAAATGGAATAGTCATTAGTCCTCAATATATTCTGGCCCTTGAAAACCAAAACAACCGATGAGAATTACTATCATGGGTGGCTGTTTTTTAGTGCAGCATAATATAAAGCAAGATCGCCTTTATCACCAAACATTAATAAATCTCCTAAAAGGTGAAAAAGGAATTCTCCCTGATTTGAAACTCATTCGCTACGAGAGGATGCAAAAAATTCCTGAAAAATTTTTCAAGGAAAATAATACTGTCAAAACAAATATTTTAATATTTCATCTTCGTTCCGAGCCAGTAATGAGGCTCACCAAATTGTACTATCGTTACCAAAACGACGGTGGAACAGAAAGTAAATCTTTAAACCTTCCCATTCTAAATCACGTTATGTCTGAGAAAAATGATATATTAGGTAGAATAATATTATCTGACCGTAATTATGAAAATGATGGTGCCGATGAGATCGTAGAATCCAAATGGTATCATTTTATGCGAGAGTGTAATTATAAAACAGGAGCACTGATAGGGAATTTTAAATACGCGCTAAAAATATATGAAAAGTCCTTAAATGTTTTGTGGACGTATTGCCAGAATGAAAAGATAAAATTTCTTGTCATCGGTCCGGCTCCCCGGAAGTTTTCAAATTTTGAAAATAAAATCACTCAAAAAATCGAGTTAAAATTTAAAAAATGGGCTCATTTTAATAAAATACCTTATCTGCCAATTCAAAATGCAAAAACAAAATCGGGTCATCCCATACTATTTCCAAACAAAATCCACATAACCCAGGAAGGACATGACGAAATTGCAAATAGGATTTATGCTAAGTTAAAAACGATAGGACTCCACAATGTTTTTACAAATCAATAATGAAAACTAAAGCATGTTTAATTTTAGGTTTTTTATTTTCTTCCTTATTTTTTTAACCTTAATAAAAAGAAACCTATTTTTGGCAATAATTTTAATAGTTTTAACCATTCAGTTCAATATCGGATTTAATTTCGGACAAACTAAACGAATACTTAAATGAAAAACGTATACATTTTACTTTTTTGCCTTGTTGCATTTTACGGATGTCAAACGGGTGGAGGCGGCCAAATCGAAGCGCTGGAAAAAGCTTTTAACGAGGCTCCCAATCAGGAAAATGCTGGTAAACTCGTAGCCGCTTATGAGGATTTTGCCAATAATAACCCCTCAGATACAGAGTGGTCCGGTCGGTATCTTTACAGAGCAGCCAGTACTTATTTTAGAATGAATAATTTTTCTAAAGCACTATCCATGGCAGAAAAAGGTGCAGAGCAATTTAGTGGAAGTTCTGTAACACCTTCTGCACTTCAACTCATGGAAAAAATTGAACGCACCAGTTACCGCCGCACCGATAAGGCGGATGCCCTAGCTGCCGGTATTATTGAAAAATACGCCGGTACGGAACAAGCCAAAAAGGTAGGAGAGGCTTATACCGGGAAAAAGATTTCAGAATGGATTACCGAACTCAAGTCTTTTGCGGATACAACTAAAGGACGCTTGGACAGAAGGCTTGCCAATAAATTAATTGGTGCTTATGAAGCTGCTTATATCGTCGATCCCGACGGAGCAAACTCAGGTGATCATCTTTACAATGCCGGGGACATTGCCCGTTCCGCAGGACAATCTCAGAAAGCACTTAAAAATTGGGAAAAATTATATAATAAATATCCTGACCACGATAAAGCAGCTCAGGTTTTATTTCTTCAGGGATTTATATATGAAAATACTTACCGTAAAATGGATTCTGCCCAAGTGCGCTACGAAGCATTTATGGAACGATTTCCAAGCCATGATCTTGCAGATGATGTAAAATTCTCTCTGGAAAATTTAGGTAAAACGCCGGATGAAATCATTAAGCAATTTGAATCGAAAAACAAGTAATTTCAATGGGAGAAGAATTTTTGTATTCTTGTTTCTAGAATATGTTTAATGTAAGGCTTTATAAAAAGCAGACGTTTTTTATAAAGGGACGCCTGACAAAGTATATCCGCTCCGTCAGGCGTCGATTGCAAAATTTGCCTTTCTCAGAATAAAATTTGAAGGCTTTCGCTTAATTATGAAATTTTAAAATACTCTAAATTGAAATAACAATTCCTATAGTTGGGATGGTAGAATTTAGTGTGTTTTGTAGTGGAACAAGTTGATAGGAGTCTCCATTGATGATTGGATTTCCGTTTTCATCTTCTTCCAGAATTAGAATGCTTTCGTCCACCGGATTACTTACAATATTTTCAATATCTAAATATAAATTTAAACTCCATTTGTTGAAAAACCACTTTTTGTCCACTCTTACGTCTAATCCGGTTTGTCCTTTGAGACGGGAAGTATTCAGTAAATTGTAGTCTCTGATCCCCGTTCCCCGAATATCCCAATTAGAAATTAGTGCAGAGGCTTCTTCGTCATAAGGTGTAAACGGTAAACCAGACTGGTACCGCCAATTCAATCCAACTTCCCAATTTTTGCCAAAGCGTTTTCCGGCAGTCAGATTGATGATATGACGACTGTCCCAGCTAGAGGGAGCAAAATTGCCATTCTTATCTTCAAACTCAGACCAACCCAGAGTGTAAGCCAAAATACCATAAAAACCTTTATATAATCTTTGTTGGAATAAAGCTTCCACTCCATAGGTTCTTCCTTTTTTGTTAGAAACAACAGGCTCGTTTCCAATGACCCCAAAATCTCCTCCCAGGTTTGCTAAATTCAAGCTATCCCGGAGTAAAAATGGATAATTATTATATAATTTATAGAAACCTTCCAAAGTAATTTTAGAACTGGTTTTGGTATTATATTCTATTCCGGCAACAACATGGTTATTATTAATATATTGAACATTGTTATCTTTATTTACAAAACGACCTTCTTCCTGATACCCCATTACAGTGTAAGGAGGCAATTGATAATATCGTCCGACATTAAAATTGAGTGACATTCGCTCATTGACAGCATAGGCTACAGAAAATCTCGGAGACAACTGGGTCAGAGGATTATTCATTTCTTCTGAATAAGAATTACCGTCTCCCCGTAATCCCAAAGATAATATTAAGCGTTCGTCCAGCATTTTACGACTGACCTGACCGAAAAAATTATATTTATGAATATCAAATTCTGAAAAGTAGTCAATCGTCTGTACACCAAATGGCGTTGTGATTTTATTAAATGTACTATTGTTGTATTTTACAAATTCATATCCTACTCCATAGGTAATTTTATATTCTCCATTTCTTTGGGTATTCTCCAACCGGAGTTTATTTTCAATTTCCTGTGATTTGTAATCCAGTGTAAGATTTTCTTGTGTCTCCTCATTGTCCTGATATTTCTTTGCAGTGTTGTTCAACATATTTCTACTTAGAACAAAAGTCGTATACCCATTTTCTCTATACCTTTTATACACTGCTCCCCAGGTATAATTCCATTGTTCATTGACCGGCAGGTTGTCGAGTAAATATCTTTGGTAGGGTTCATCATTGTTATCCAAATTCAATTTGAATTGATCCAAAGCACCCAAACCAATAAAGGTCAACTCATTTTTTTGATCAAAACGGGTTTTGAATTTATATTGATAATCATTATACGTGGGTAAAAAAGGCAAACCAATGGCATCAAACAAAAATTGCAGATAGGATTGACGGGTAGAAACCAGGAAGGTCGTTTTTTCACCTATCGGTCCTTCTACCGTAATCCCGGCATCACTCGCTCCGACAGTCGCAGTTAATCCGATTCGATCATCACGGCCATCTTTTTGTTTGAAATTAAAAACTGAACTCAAGGCGTTGCCCCGGTTAGCCGGAAATGCTCCACTAAAGAAATCTACCTCCCGTATAAAATCCACATTGATTAATCCATTGGGGCCACCAGAAGCGCCCTGTGTTGCAAAATGATTGATATTGGGCACCTCTACATCGTCCAAATAAAACCGATTTTCGTTGGGTGCTCCTCCTCGGATGAGCAAGTCATTTCTGAAAGATGCGGTAGAAGTCACCCCTGGCAGGGACTGAATGACTCGTGAAATATCCCGGTTTCCTCCGGGATTTCGCTGGATTTCGGCTACACCAACCGAACGCAAAGAAACCGGACTTTCCTCTGTTTTTCTAAATGGAGAAGCTTTGACGACTACTTCCTCCAAATCCTTGGTGTATTCCTCCATGCCGACATTGATGATGGCCGGCTTAGAATTGGAAACCTGTATTTCATATTTTGTTTGCTCCTTGAAGCCAACATAAGAAAAAGTAACATTATACAATCCCGGTTCCAGTCCGGAAAGTTCATAATTCCCATCAATGTCTGTCGTCGTTCCACTAGTACTTCCTTCCAGAAAAACATTGCCAAACATAATGGATTCATTATTCAAAACATTAAATACACGTCCCTTAATTATCCCCGTTTGGGCCTGAGAGAAATGGGACATAATTATCAATAATACAAATAATCCTAATTGCTTCATGGTTTGTCTTTATTTAAGAATATACGATCCTTGACGGAATCAAAATATAGAAGGAAACAAGCAAACTTGTGGATTGTTTAATAAATCCTTAGACAAAAAAAATATTGATTTAATTTATTCTTTCATAAAATATTTTTTTAAAAAGTTGCATATACAACTTAAAAGGAATAACTTTGAAGTATGAAAAGAAAAACAGCCTTTCCGAATATTGCCAATAGCAATCCGTCTATGTGCATTTCCAGTGCCATGAATAAGTGCAACCGGATTGTAGCCAATATATTCAGGAAGCATTTAAAGCCATTTGGGATTACGAATAGCCAATTGACAATGTTATTCATTATCACCAAGGCAGAATCGGTCAACCAAAAGAGAATTGCGGATATGCTTTTCATGGAAAAATCAACTGTAAACAGAAATCTGCAACGCTTACTAGATAAAAAGTGGATTACCTATGATTCGGATAAAACTTTGCTTACTACAAAACAGGGGAAGTTACTGCTGGAAGAGGTGATTCCGTTTTGGGATACAGCGATGGAAGAAGTGAAAGAGGTACTAGGAAAAAAAGGGGAGGACTCGCTGTTTTATATGACTAAAAAATTGACGCGTTAATTTTAATATTTGTAAAAAAAGACTATTTTTTTATTTCACAAGTTGTATATACAACTTATTTTTTAAGTTGAATTTTTTTATAACAACAAAATTAATTTATCATGTTAGAACTAGGATATATTGTCTTGTTTATTATTTTATTTTCTGCTATCCTTTGGAATTTGTACAAAGCCTACTTAAGCAATAATATTTCAAAAGAAGAGTCAAAGAAACGACTAATCGGAGTAGCCTTTATTTTCGGAGCCTGGGTTTTACTTCAGGTATCCATTGTATCTACCGGGTTTTATGAAAACACAAGTTTACCGCCCAGAATTGTTTTATTTATTATACTTCCTCTTTTTATATTTACCGGCGTGTTTTTATATCGAAACAGGAAAAATCGAATATTAAATTCTATCCCAATCCACATTCCGATTTTTTATCAAACCTTCAGAGCCGGGATTGAACTGTTATTTTACTTTACTTTCCAAAGGGGATTTCTACCGGTAGAAGTTACCTTTGAGGGAGTCAATTACGATGTACTATTTGGAATTTCAGCTTTAGTTGCCGGAGTTTATGCGCTTAGAAAAAACGCCTCCACAAAATGGCTAATCGCCTGGAATATTTTGGGAATCGGGGTAGTAGGATTTGCAGCCTTTACTTTTATCACTTGTTTTTACTTCCCCTGGATTTGGGGAAATCCTGAGTTTTCTTTTGAGTTTTTACAGTTTCCATTTATACTACTACCGGCCTTCTTTATGCCATCGGCCATCTTTGTCCACCTTCTCTCAATTTTTCAGTTAAGCAGGTAAGTAACCGGCCACAATAATCCTTAAAATACTTTGAACGATTTTTTAATTTCTTCTTCGTTAAAAAGCCTCCGACGCTACGGTCGGAATCAAGGACTCGCCGACGCCCTGCAGGCTCACCCGTCCGCAAGTGGTTCGCAAGTTTTACTTGCTCGTATTTTTTGCCTTGAATAAATCAAAAACTCATTTCAAATTAAATTTAACATTATTATGTCCAGTTACTTAATCAAATTTAATCTACGAATAAATTGAAGGTTTATTTTGATCCTCCGGCAAAGCCCAGATATTTATCGTCAGGCGAGATACCTGAGGGGAACCCAATAAAAAAAGGGCACTGTCATTGACAGCGCCCTTTTTTTATGTATTATTTTATTATAATTATTTAGAAACTACCAAACGCTTCGTGATAACCTGGTCTTTGTCACCAAAGAACTGAACCATGTAGATTCCGTTTGGAATATTAGAAAGGTCGTAGTTATTCACACCGATGAAAGCATTTCCTTCGTAAACTTTAGCACCCATCAGGTTGAAGATAGAAACCATTCCGTCCTGAGTCGCTTTGATAGAAACTTTATCAACTGCAGGGTTAGGGAATACTTCAACCTCAACTTCCTCTGTATCGATTGTTACCGTAATTACAGAAGATAAATCAACTGTACCGTCAAGGTTAGTCGTTCTGATTTGGTAGTACATTTTATTTCCAAAAATATCTGCATCTTCTACTGTGTAAGTATTGCGCTCAGCAGAATCTTCTACATCTGTGAAAATTTCAATTGGCTCAAAAACATCCTGATCATAAGAACGCATTAATTCTATTGACTCCACATTTAATTGAGTAGCGGTTACAAATTCGATGTCAACAGTTTCAGTTCCTTTATTGTATTCTGCTACAAATCTCAATAATTCAATAGGTAAAGTATTTTCATAAGAATAATCGATACCAATTGAAAGCATGTTTAATCGGATAGTTTTCACAGCAAATAAGCCAACTCCACAGGGACCAGCATAATAAACCGTAAAACATCTGTCACCAGCATTGTAAATAATTTTTGCTTTATATCCACCCAGGTCAGCTGCTCCATAAGTGCCATCCACAATAGATGCAGGAACATCAGCAGCACTGGCATAACATACCTGAATAGACACGGCACAATTTCCAGAACCGTCATCTGATTGTTTAACCCCAATGGTTTGACCAAAAACAGACGTTCCAACGAACATGATTAAAGCAAAGAATAATGATTTGATTGTAAAAGTTTTCATTTAAAAGAAGTTTAAAAAAGTTAATAATTTAAATTGATTGAGTACTAATTCATTGGCAATGTATATGCCAAATAGATGCTTTTTATTTAAAATTTTAGGTAATATGTGACATGGTAAAATGAATTTTATTATTATCTTCTTCTTCTTTTCTTTTACAATAAAAAATTGTTGTTTTATAAATAGCTTATAAACAGTTTATTATAAAACAAATAATAAAAATATAAAAACTAATACTTGAAGAGAAAGGGAAGGTAAAAAGAGCTGATTTTTTAATTTTTTATTAAAGAAAGCCTCTAAATCCCAATTTGGCAAGGTCTAAAAATGGGAATTCCCATTTTTCTCGGATTTTTACCTAATCACAAAATGAAAATATTTAGAATTTTGAGAGAGATTGTTGGTTAAAGGATTCAAAATGGGATTTTAGGTAATTAAAAGAAGAGACATACTTCTACAATAGTCCGGTAAAATAAATGGCAATATTGCCCATATTCGCAAGTTCCGGGCAATATGTTTTATTTTTAAACAACTTTGGTTGAAGCTGAAAGTTGGAATAAAATTATTGAGGTCGTGGCGGCCAGCCGCGACCTCAATACATATCATAGTCAAGTCGCGACTTGCAGTCACGACTTGACTTGCCACCAGCACTACTTTTTACCGGAGTATTATTATATAGGTATAGCAAAGGATGATTTTTTTAAACTTAACTATAATTTAATCTGATTCCATTCTTTCCTTATATCGGAAAGACTTATTATTGCGAGTTCAAAAAAATTAACTTTGAAAGGCTAACCGAATGGAAACCATCTACCTGATTCTCATCATCGTCCTTTTCATCCTGGCTATCTCAGATCTGGTCGTAGGAGTAAGTAATGATGCTGTCAATTTTTTGAATTCTGCTGTAGGAGCAAAGGCTGCTTCCTTCCGGACTATTATGATTGTTGCCGCAATTGGAATTGTAGTTGGTGCTACTTTTTCAAGCGGAATGATGGAAGTGGCGAGAAAGGGGATATTCTATCCGCAGCATTTTTACTTCTCGGAGATTATCATATTGTTTCTGGCTGTCATGGTCACGGATGTAATACTTTTGGATTTGTTCAATACATTTGGAATGCCTACTTCCACTACTGTTTCCATTGTATTTGAATTGCTGGGAGCTGCCGTTGCAATTTCTATTTTAAAAACCATCTATGATCCGAATGCCCTGGCTCTGGCTGAATACATCAACTCCGGAAAAGCCCTGGCTATTATATCGGGAATATTGTTATCTGTTGTCGTCGCCTTTTCGGCCGGAATGATCGTCCAATTCCTGAGCAGAGCTTTGTTTTCCTTTGATTATGCCAAACGAATAAAATATTACGGTGCAATTTGGGGGGGATTAGCCATTGCTGCTATTACCTATTTTATTCTAATAAAAGGATCAAAAGGAGCTTCCTTCATGACCGATACAACTAAGGACTTTATTGCGGATAATACTTATCTGATTTTGTTTGGAAGTTTTCTTTTGTGGACAGTTTTATTGCAGGTTTTATCCATGATAACAAAGTTGGATATATTAAAATTTGTTGTACTTGTGGGGACTTTTGCATTAGCGATGGCCTTTGCGGGAAATGACTTGGTGAATTTTATTGGCGTTCCGCTTGCAGGTTATGAATCCTTTAAAGCCTTCGTTGCTCAGGACGCTCTGGGACCCGATGCGATGCTCATGGGCGGGCTGGCTGGAAAAGTCAAAACGCCGACGCTGTTTCTCCTGGGAGCAGGAGCGATCATGGTCGTGACTTTGTGGACTTCCAAGAAAGCACAATCCGTAGTAAAAACTTCCCTTGATTTGGGACGGCAGGATGAAGGTTATGAAAGGTTTGCTTCGAATACAATTTCAAGATCTATTGTTAGAATGTCAACTTCACTGGCTAAAACTTTGGATAAAATTTTACCTGCCTCATTAAAGGAAAGTCTTTCCAGGCAATTTGACGAAACGGCCTATGTCAATCAGCAAGCTGCACTTCCCAAGGAGGATCGAACTGCTTTCGATATGATTCGGGCTTCGGTGACTTTGATTGTAGCTAGTATTTTGATTTCTATCGGCACAAATTTGAAATTGCCACTTTCCACCACTTACGTCACCTTTATGGTAGCGATGGGAACCTCACTGGCAGATGGAGCCTGGGGAAGAGAAAGTGCGGTTTATCGGGTATCTGGTGTGTTGTCCGTGATTGGGGGATGGTTTTTTACCGCTTTTAGTGCCTTCACCGGAGCTTTTATAGTGGCCATGTTTTTCTCCTTCACTGGGTTTTACGGGATTCCGGTCATTTTGATTTTTGCCGGATTTATGATGTATCGGACACACGTTTTGCACAAGGAGCGAACCGATATGGAAGACACACAGGAGGATGAGTTTTCAGGAGAGATGGGCGAGGGAGCTTTGTTGAGATTGAGTGAGGATAAAGTAGAGAAAAGCTTATCTGATTTTAATACATATATTGAGCAAGCAATTGTTGGACTGGCAAAAGAAGATTTAAAACTGCTCCGGAAAAATGTAAAAGATTATAATAATGTAAATTTAAAGATATTTAAATTAAAAAATACACTCAAGAAGGTAATGAGTAATTTTACAGACAATAAAGTGTTGGCGGGATACCACTATGCACTAGTATCTGATTACTTATATGAATTATCGAAAAGTGTAAAACATATCGTTCAGGCTTCCTACGGACATATAGATAATAATCATAAGCCTTTAATAGATGCGCAGGTTACGGAATTAAAAAAATTAAATACACATTTACAGCATTTGACTAAGCTTGTCATTGGGGTTTTCCGCGATCCCGATCCGGCTTTGGTCAATCAGTTTCACAGTGATTTTAAATTGTTTTTTGACGAGATAAAATCCACGAGAACCAACCAACTCAAGCGATTAAAAAAACGGGAAGTCGGAAATCGAAACTCCAATCTTTTCTTTGAACTCCTGGGTTCTCTTAGAAATTTTGGATTATTCCTTCAGCGATTGGTCATCAACCGAGTAGCTATTTTTAAAAACGAGGAAGCAGAGTAGGGAATTTCATTTTTTTATAAAAAAGGAAGAATCCGAATGACCGTTTGAGTTATTCGGATTTTTTATTATAACTTAAACTATTATATAAAATGAACCTAAAACACCAAAGTAAAATCATCTGGACAATTGAAAA
>JAHDCK010000107.1 GCA_020629915.1 Saprospiraceae bacterium | reverse complement strand
CGGCATCGGGCAGGTATTGAGTTTTGTCCCAGACTAATCCATAACCAGCAGATATCGAAAAGTTGGTGCGGCGATCTCCGTGGGTCAGGGTCGCATAGGGCAGAGCCATTACCAAATTATTTGATAACCAGGAACCTGTCCCAATAAGGGTGCCGACTCCGAGATGGGCCTTTTCCCCAACCGGAAAACTGTACTTGGCAGACAGGGCTGCCGGAGCTGCCAGCCAGGTCGTCATGACTCCGATGCTGAGGTTTTTAGCTACGCCAATATGAACTTCCGGCCCGTAGAGGTTGACTAAAACATAACTTTCTCCTTTTTCAATGGGAAGTCCGTTTGTCGTAAAAGTATAGCGGGTAGAAAAAACTTCTGCCGGGATAAATTCCCCATATTCATTTAATTCCTGTTCTTTGAGCGGCCTGATTTTTTTGATGACGTGCATGGGAATGACGATTAGTCCCATTTCTTTTGTTTGTATAATAATTTCCCTCATGTCTCTTGAGGTGAGTTGACCGGAAATTTGTGTCCCATCATTTTTTTCAATCAAATACATTTCAGCAGTTTCTACAATTTCAGTTTTGTCTTCCTGGGCGGTACAAATAGTTGTCAAAGAAATTTGTATTATACACATTAATAAAATTAGAATCTTTTTCATGGTGTTTTATTTAAATTAAAAGATTGTTTTGATGGCCACAAGAAGCGGTCATTTTTTAAAAGTCAATAATTGAATGTTGCAGATAGAAAAATTAAGAATGGCGATTTTTGCAAGTTTTAAAACAGAATAAAAAAGGGGTGGCGATTTTTACAGATAAAATAAAATGTTTCTCAACCGAACTTTTCCCACACCTAAAACTGTTCCTTTCTTGTAGCGGTAAATTCCTGCCAAAATGTCACTTTGTCAGTAGAAATTCCGTAATTTTGTATTTAAAGAACAAGATGTATGCAGTTATATAATGACAATCCAACCATAAATGGGTTGAACAAGAAAATAGACGAAAGCAAGCAGGGAGAGGTTTTTGAAGCGGGAGCCGAGCAATCTCTCGATCCCAATCACCGAAAATTCTACATCGAGAGCTATGGTTGCCAGATGAATTTCAGCGATAGCGAGATCGTGGCTTCCATCCTGCGCCAGGAAAATTTCGGCCCGACCAAAAATATGGAAGAAGCCGATCTTATCCTGATCAACACCTGTTCCATCCGGGAAAAAGCGGAAGACACAGTGCGTAAGCGACTGCGTGTTTTTGATAAAATCAAGGAGCAAAAACCCGGAACCCTCGTCGGCGTGCTGGGCTGTATGGCCGAGCGACTGAAAAAGAAACTGCTCGACCAGGAGCAACTCGTTGACCTCGTCGTCGGGCCGGATGCTTATCGGGATTTACCCAAACTGATTGGTTCTGCCGATGATGGAGAAAAAGGCGTGAATGTCCTTTTGTCCAGAGAAGAAACTTATGCCGACATCAGTCCGCTGCGCCTGGACTCCAATGGCGTGTCTGCTTTCATTTCTATTATGCGGGGTTGTGATAATATGTGTTCCTTCTGCGTGGTGCCCTTCACCCGGGGCCGGGAGCGGAGCCGCAACGCGTTTAGCATTGTAGCCGAAGCGACGGATTTGTACCAGCGCGGTTATCGGGAAGTGACCTTGCTGGGCCAGAATGTAGATTCCTACAAATGGCAAAATCCCGAATCCGAACAAACCGTTTCCTTCGCCAATTTACTGGAAATGGTCGCACAGGTTCACCCGGATTTGAGGGTGCGGTTTTCTACTTCTCACCCCAAGGACATAACGGATGATGTTTTATATACAATGGCTAAATATGAAAATATTTGCAAGTACATCCATTTGCCTGTTCAGTCTGGCAACAGTCGCGTTTTGAAATTGATGAATAGAACGTACGATCGGGAATGGTATAAAAATAAAATAGATCGTATATATGAAATCATGCCGGATTGTGCCATATCTTCAGATGTAATCACAGGATTTTGTACGGAGACGGAAGAAGAACATCAGGACACGTTGAGTATTTTAGAATACGCAAATTACAGCATGTCGTATATGTTTTTCTACTCTGAAAGGCCCGGGACACTGGCAGCCAGAAAGTATGAAGATGATATACCTTTGGAAACCAAGAAGCGACGATTGCAGGAAGTGATTCGCCTTCAAAACCAGATTTCTTTCCAACACAATCAAAAAGACATAGGAAAAGAATATATGGTTTTAATTGAAGGAAATTCAAAAAAATCCGATCAGGATTGGAAGGGCCGCAACACTCAGAACAAAATGGTTGTTTTCCCTAAGAAGGGCAATTTCATGCCCGGCGAATACGTAAAAGTAAAAGTGCTGGATGCGACGAGTGCGACGCTGAAAGGAGAGATGGTGTAGTACCGGCGGATTATTGAGTTTAAGAAATTAACCGACGAATTTTTAACCAAGCGTTGTGCCCTGTAACCGTCAGGTGGGACACCTGACGGGAAAAGAGTTTTCGTGTCAGGTGTCCCACCTGACACCAGCAACGCGCCCGATTTATTTTCGGCGGTTAATTTTTTAAAACCAATTATCCGCCGAACGCCAGGCAATTGTAGAGTGCATCAGGAAGATTTGGTCAGCTAAATGTAGTAGGCAACCATTTTAAAAAAAATACCAGCGAAAATAAAACAATTAATAAAAAACATATAATATTTTTTCATCTAGAACGAAGTGAGAGATCTTGTTTGAAAGCAAAGAACATCTCCTTGCTTCTGCCTTTTGAGATTTTCTAGGAATCCGTTTTCTATGTTTAGAGGAGATTTCTCCTATCGTCGAAATGACAAATCTATTTTTTTGTTTTTCAGAAGTTAGGTGGTTAATTTTTTAAGTTTAATAAACCGCCTGTACTTTTTTATATAAAAAATAAATGAGTAATATTCAATCCATAAAACAACGCTTCGGGATCATTGGCAATTCTCCCGCATTGGAAAATGCTCTGGGAACCGCCATCCGCGTAGCAGCAACAGATTTGACAGTTTTGATCACTGGAGAAAGCGGAGTAGGGAAGGAGGTTTTTTCTAAAATCATTCATAGCCTAAGTGCCCGCAAGCACAATTCCTTTATTGCGGTCAACTGTGGAGCGATTCCCGAAGGCACGATAAATTCCGAATTATTTGGGCATAAAAAAGGTGCTTTCACCGGAGCGACCGGCGACCGGAAAGGCTATTTTGAAACCGTGAATGGCGGGACGATTTTTCTGGATGAAATCGGAGAGATGCCACTGGAAACTCAGGCTTTTCTGCTGAGGGTATTGGAATCCGGGGAGTTTATTCCGGTGGGTTCCTCCGAGACAAAGACGACAGATGTGCGGATTGTGGCAGCTACCAATGTTGATTTACAAGAGAAAATCAAGGCCGGAAAATTTAGAGAAGATTTGTTTTACAGATTAAGTACCGTACCCATTCAGGTTCCTGCGCTCAGGGAACGTCAGGATGATATTTTTCTTTTGTTTAGAAAATTTACAGTAGATTTTGCTGAAAAATATCGCACTTCACCTATCCGTTTGGATGAAAAAGCCCGTCTTTTATTAGAAAACTACACCTGGCCCGGAAATATTCGCGAATTGAAAAATGTAGCAGAACAAATTTCCGTTCTAACAGAAGAAAGACTGATTTCGGCAGAGGATTTTGTCAGGCTGGTCCCGACTATTCTAAAAAGAAACTTACCTGCCGTTGCATCCAATGGGCATTCCGCTCCAATGGAGGAACGAGAAATAATGTATAAGTTTCTGTATGATATGAAAAATGACCTGAGCGACTTAAAGGCATTGGTTTTTGAGTTGATTCGTACGAATGACTTAAATGTACCGGACGTCAAACACCTGAAACAACTTCAGCCGGGGATGCCAGTGGTAGATCGAAGGAGCAATTATGAGGATTTTAATCGTCGAGCCGAGGAACCGACCATTGACATCAACGATTCCAGTCCGATTATTTTGGAAAACACAACCGAGGTGCGGGAACCGGAGGTGGTGGAAGAAAGTTTGTCGCTGGAAGATATGGAAAGAGAAATGATACAAAAGGCTTTGAAAAAGCACAAGAATAGAAGGAAAGATGCGGCTCTTGAACTGGGGATTTCTGAACGCACTTTGTATCGTAAAATTAAGCAATATAAAATGATTTAATATTTTGAATTTTATTAAAAAAAATGTAGCACAGGCTTTAGCCTGCCTTGGGTCATCTGGTTGCAGGTTAAAGCCTGCTACACAAATAAAAAATTATTTTATACAAAGTATATTTATTGGAATTATAATACTTTTTCAGGGGTGTTATTCCTTTAATGGTATTTCTATAGATTATAATAAAGTAAAAACATTTAATGTCGTCAATTTTGAAAATCGCGCCCGAACAGTGGTGCCAAATTTAACGATTACCTTGACCGAAGAATTAAAAGATAAAATCAGAAATGAAACCCGCCTGGTTTCTTCTCCTCAGGGCGATATTGAATTTTTGGGAACCATCACCCGCTACGAAGTTTCTCCGCTAGCTCCAACTGAAGGAGAAAACACCGCCTCCAACCGCCTCGACATGACGGTTTCTGTTGAGTACATCAATCACACGGATACTAAGGAAAACTGGAAACGAAATTTTAGTGTGAATCAGGATTTTTTAAGTACGCAAAACCTGATAGATGTCCAGGACGAACTCATCGACCTAATGTCAAAAGAAATGATACAGGATATTGTGGATAAAGCCTTTAGTAATTGGTAGGAGAGGTTCTCTTATAGGATAAAATAAAATACATTTCAGCAAAGACATAAAAAAAGCGGAATAAATTGGCGTTTATTCCGCAAACCGTGTTTTCATAGTATAGGCAAAAAAAGAAAAGTATTCATTGTTATGTTGTAAAAATAGGGATTTCCCCGAAAACACAAAAAATTTTGAACTTTTTTTTACATAAAAAGTGCATTATACAAATGCTCTACCTTTCCAACTGTATTTACCTTTATATCAAATCGTTCAATATCCAGTCCTTTAGTATTGTATTTTGAAATATAAATTTCCTTAAATCCAAGCCGGTTAGCCTCCTGAATCCGCTGCTCGATTCTACTGACCGCCCGAATCTCTCCGCTCAATCCTACCTCCCCGGCAAAACAGGCATCCGAAGGAATCGAAACATCCTGATGAGAAGAAATCAACGCACTGATAATCGCCAAATCAATAGCCGGATCATCCACGCGAATCCCTCCTGCAATATTCAAAAACACATCGTGTTGTCCAAACATAAACCCGCAACGCTTTTCCAAAACAGCCAGCAACATACTCAACCGCCGCAGGTCAAAACCCGTAGCAGATCGCTGGGGCGTCCCGTAAACCGCCGTGCTCACCAATGCCTGAGATTCGATGAGCATGGGGCGCATCCCTTCCATCGTCGCCGCAATGGCGGACCCACTCAACTGCTCTTCGTTTTGGGAAAGAAGCAACTCCGACGGGTTGGAAACCTGCCGTAAACCATTGGCTTGCATCTCATAAATGCCCATTTCATCCGTGGAGCCAAAGCGGTTTTTTATCGTCCTTAAAATTCTATAGGTATAATGCCGATCGCCCTCAAATTGCAGAACCGTATCCACGATATGCTCTAACAACTTCGGCCCGGCTATCGATCCTTCCTTATTAATATGACCGATGACAAAAACCGGGATATTGGTTTCCTTCGCAAACCGCTGAAGGTCGCCGGCACATTCGCGCACTTGGGAAATGCTCCCCGGCGTGCTGTCGAGATGTGGAGAGGACATGGTTTGGATGGAATCAATCACGAGAAGTTGAGGCTCCAAATTTTGGGCGTGGGTGAGGATTTTGCTCGTATTCGTTTCCGTCAAAATGTAGCAATCCGCTTCTGTAAAGCCCAGGCGATTTGCCCGCATTTTGATTTGTTCTTCGCTTTCCTCGCCGGAGACATACAGCACTTTTAGGGGCAAACTAAGCGCAAGCTGAAGCAGCAAAGTAGATTTTCCGATACCCGGCTGACCACCGATGAGGACGATAGATCCTGCTACGAGTCCACCGCCCAATACGCGATTGAGTTCTTCGTCCTGGGTGACAAACCGGCGGGTGCTGCCGCTTTTGATTTCAGCGAGGGGGACGGGTTTGGGACTGGTCGTTTTGCCATCCGTTTTTCGCCAGGCCTGTTTTTTTTCCTGCTTGGTTTCGCCTTTCATGACGATTTCCTCCACGAGGGTATTCCACTCCCCGCAGGAGTTACATTTTCCATTCCACTTGGCAGCAGTTGCGCCGCAGTTAGTACAGGCAAATATTTTTTTGACTTTGACCATAATTTTAAAATAATCACAAATGTAACTATTTTGTTTAAATTATTAACAAATTAGTGAGTGTTTGTGAAAGATTATTTTTGCGGAGTATAATTAAGTACATTGTGTAAAAAGTGATTTATAAAATTAAAAGCAAGATGACTGGCGTAGGCTGCGCCTACGCCGCAACGCTCGTATAGGTTTTTAACCGCATTAACTCAGGTTAAAAACCTGTCCTGTTTACGCATTTCGGATTAGGCACAGCCTAAACCAGTCAGAATGCATTTATGTGCAAAAAGCGTTTCATGTCCAGTAATGTAGTTTTGTTTTTAAAATGGATTCAGTGTTGATCCTCGTTATTTTTTTGGAAAAGAGAAGTTAACTTAAAAGCTTCGCTCCCTGTTCTCCAATCAGCGAACCAATCGCCACGCCCATACCTCCCAGGCGCACGGCCACGACTTGCCGCTCAGATAATTTTTGGACGATGGGTTTTTTTTGAGAACCAACGCCGAGGATGCCGCTCCACCAGGAGTCAATGACAGGTTTTTGGCCAGGTAGAATGATGTTTTCTAAAATATCTTTTAATTTATTTTGAATTAAAACGGTCGTGCCAAAATTATCCGTCATTTCATTTTGAAGATCGAGATTGCGACCGCCACCGAAGAGAATTCGATTATTTATATTTCTAAAATAATAATAACCTTTATCAAAGTGGAAAGTGCCCTTAATTTTTAAATTGGGAACAGGGGAGGTGACGAGCACTTGATTGCGGGCTGGTTGGACAGAAAGATTGGGGAAGAGTTTTTGGGTAAAACCATTCGTAGCAATCAGAAGTTGTTCAGCTTCGAGGATAGCATTTTGTATGGTGTGAAGCTTGATAGAATGACTTGTTTCTTCAATATGTTTTATTTCTATTCCATTTAAAAACTCAATGCCCTTTTCTTTGGCTAAGGCAATTAATCCCGCCATCATTTTTCCGGTATCAATTTGTCCTTCGCCTTTGTTGAGTATCAGGTGTTCTGTTTTATTAAAACCAAATTTATCAATTTCCCCATCTGCGATTACATAAGGATTTTGAATTTTTATTATAGGAGAAATTATTTTATTAAAATAATCAATTTTAGAAACACAATTTTTATATAAATTATTATCTGATTCCATAAATAATTCATAGCCGCCCCACTGGTGAAAATCCAGGCGGACATCGCCCAGCCGTTCTCTCAATTGCTGAAGCCCCCGCCAGCGCTGATCCACCAAATCCAGCATTTCTATTTCCGAGTGTGTTTCCAGATCATCCAGTAGTTCGGAGATACTGCCGAAGCAGGCAAAGCCCGCATTTTTGGTGCTGGCTCCGGAGGGGAGCGCGCCTTTTTCTACAATTAAAATAGAGCGATTGGGAAATTGTTCCCGGAGGGATAGAGCAGCGTTGATACCTACAATTCCACTACCTAAAATGATGCAATCTTTTTTGGGCAGGAAAGTCGTTTTTTCCCAGAAACTAAAATTCATATACGATTATTTGCTAATTTTTTGTTCAAACCATTGGATGGGTTCCTGGGTTTTGTTGCCGGTTTGCGTGTCGCATTTGAAGAAGAGGAAATACAAATTTAAGGTTGGAGTGTCCAGTTCTTGCAATAATCTTTTCAGGCGTTTTTGTCCTTTGGAAATCTGACCATATTGATTGATCTCCCGCCAACTGTAGTAGGCTTCATCGTGCAGGGCAACTACTTTTAATACTTGTTGATCGTCCGTATAATGCTCCAGAAATTCGGCGGCAAGCAAGCTATGAGATTTATTGTTTGACTTATATTTAAAAGTATCATGTATAATAGAAATAAGCCTGAGTTGACTGCGGACTTTAGGAGAGATTTCTAATTTATCCACGTTATCCAAAACTTCCCGGACGTGCAAAAGTACCTGACCCTCGGGATGGCCTTTCCGGGGTTTGCCCCATTTCAAACCCTCGATGACATAAGGATGCTTCAGCAGATTTTTTTCAAGCTGATTTTCCGGCAGGAGTAATTCCTCGATGCTTTTTGACGCTCTCGTCATATTAAAATCTTATTTTTACCGGAGAGATGTAAATTGATTTGTTGTTATTTAGTTGTACAAGCTTTAGTTCGTTGATAATTGTTGAAGCAGTTATATATTTTAATATTCAATAAAATATCGCCAAACTAAACCATAAACTAAAGATTGATTTCCTTCTGTAAATATAAACGAAAAAAACCGAGATTTTGTCCCCTCTCCAAGAAATAATTAATAATCGTATTCGTGAAAAAGGTTTGCGTCTTTTCGTTAAAAGAGAAGACTTGGTTCATCCGTATATTCAGGGAAATAAATGGAGGAAATTAAAATATAATTTAGAATATTTTAATAAAAGTCATTTTGATAAAATCCTAACCTTTGGTGGTGCTTATTCTAATCATATTGAGGCGGTTGCTACTGCGGGTGAAATTTATAAAATAAAAACTATTGGCATCATTCGGGGAGAGCGTCCAGCTACCTTCGGAGCGACTCTTCGTCATGCCGAAGCCTGTGGAATGGAATTACATTTTGTATCAAGGGCGGATTATAGAAATAAAAACAAGCCAGACTTTTTAGAATATTTAAAAAATAAGTTTGATGATTGTTATATTCTCCCCGAAGGTGGAAGCAATGCTCTGGGCGTGAAGGGTTGTGTAGAAATTGTAGAAGATTTAAATGCAATAAATTTCGATATAATTTGTGTGCCCTGTGGAACAGGAGCGACGATGGCCGGGATCATTCTGGGGCTGGATGGTCAAAAAAGAGTGCTTGGATTTCCGGCACTGAAAGGAGGCGATTTTTTAGTAGAAGATATTAATAATTTTATTTTATCGTATTCTAATAAAAAATATAAAAATTGGAATTTACAAATGGGTTATCACTTTGGCGGCTATGCTAAATTTAACAAGGACTTACTGGATTTCATTATAAATTTTAAGAAAACATATAACATTCAGCTTGAGCCTGTTTATACGGGGAAGATGCTTTTTGGTATTTTTGATTTGATTGAAAAAGATTTTTTTGAGGAAGGGACAACTATTGTTGCTATTCATACCGGAGGGCTTCAGGGACTAAAAGGATTTAGGGAAAGATTTGGAGACATTTTATAAAAAAAACGCTGTGGAAAAATATCCGCAGCGTTTTCTTCATTTTTGAATGGACAACTATAGAATGCCAAATATTATATCAATTTATAAACGATAAGTAACGTCAGATAAATGGATAAAACCTGGCAAAACAACAATTCCCAAAATTGTCTTTCCTTGTAAAAATATTCCCCTTTTTCTAATAAAATATAATAGAGATGGGAGGCAAATACAAGGTTAGTAAAACTCAATGCTACCATAATTCTACTAGTTTGAAGTCTCCTTAAAAAGTGCTTACCCAATATAGACTTAAATCAGTGGGAATGAGTTGCATCGGTTTTTAAAAAAGAATAAAAATTCTCTCTTATGACAATGGACTGACAGTTATCCCTGTTTGGGACATTTTATCTGCGAAATTCCCGAAGGTTGGAGCTGATAGTGAAGTGACTTAACCCACCGCCCTGATGAAAAAATGCCTGCCCAAAATCAATCCGAAAACGATTGATTTTCAGCCCCAGCCCAAGGGAGAATCCTGCAAATCCCCGAAGGTTATCTACGCTTAACTCCGCCCTGCGGAGATGGTTGTACCCAAGGCGAAGGCGAAAATTTTCTTTTTTGCCCATTAGAAATTCTCCATTGAAAATAAAATGCCGGAAGAATTTATCCGCTAGTTGTGTGCCTTCATTGGTCTCCGGAGCTTCTCCAAACAGGAAAATATCCTGCTCGGCATTCGGGTCGTCATAGCGAATATCCCAGGTCTGTAAATGATGGGCAATGATAGAAAAGCGAAAGGGAAGGTGTTTTAAACGTTTGCTTATGCCAAGCTGAATATCGAAAGGAAGCGGTTCGCGCTCCTGATCATAAGCAGTTAGTTGCGCCCCGGCATTTTTAAAAACAAGAGTCATGATAAAATTGCGACTCGTATCCTGATAAGTACCACTAAAATCTGCGGCAAGACCGAATGAGTCGTAATTATCCATATATGAAAAAATGCTTTTTATGTTGGCTCCGAAAGTTAACCGATCGCTATATCGAAAACTGCCTCCCATATTTACGGCATATTCGGCAGCTTTGAAAGTTCCCTGCCTGAAGCCTGTTTCGTCAGATCTCTCAAATTCCCCATAATTTATATATTGAATATTTAAACCTGTTGTGATACCGGGATTATCAAAATGCCATCCAAACCCGGCTAAGCCATAATGAATCCCTGCCCGATACAAACCGGAGTTAAAAGAAATCTGCTGGTGCATGGAAGGATTGAGCAGGGAAGGGGTTTTGTAGCCAAGTGCAATATCGTCATCTATGACGGCAATGAGTTCGCCGCCCAATGCAGTCGTTCTTGCGCTGGAAGATAAATCCAGAAATTTATAGATATGTTGTCCTCCTATTTGTGCGAAAGAAAAATTGTATAAAAATAATATAATTAAAATGCAAAAGGTGTTGCGCATATTTTGTTGGTTACTTTTTGGCATCCCTCGTCCAGGTGGTTCGACAAACGCCTTTTTCACAATTCATTTTTTGATATAACTCGCCATTCTCATCGTATTTTTTGAGTTCCCCATGTTCACTGTCTCCATTGAGATAACTTCCCTCAGTTTTGATTTTCCCGTTGGGGTGATATTCTTTAAAGGGGCCGTTCTCGTTATTGTTGGCAAAGTTAACTTCTTCTTTGATTTGGCCGGTATCGTAGTAGTATTTCCATAGTCCGGTCATGACATTTTCGAGGTATTCCCCCTGACTTTCCAGTTGCCCGTTGGGATAATAGGATTTATAAGTTCCATGAAACAAACCTTTTTTGTGGGTTTCTTCAATTTGTAAATCCCCCTCTTCCCGGAATAATTTTCGATAACCATTCAAAACATCATCCTTATACTCCGATTCTTCCTTGATTTTTCCATTTTCAAAGAAAGCCTTGTAAATCCCTTCTTTGGCAAAATCTGCTTTACGCCTGGAATATTCCTCTCTTAATATTCCATTTTCATCTATATTCTTAAAAATTTCATAAGGCTGTTCCTTGCATCCAAGTACACCTAAAAAAAGTAAAAACAACGGCCAGGATACTTTTACATTGAATTTCATAACGGCGTATTTTTTAAGGTTAGTATTTTAATTAAACAAGATCGTCTCGCAATTGACTAAAACGCTTTTTTTTATCTTTGCAATCTTATTAGAATAATACAATTTTTTATAAAAGAAACAATAATAACATTTCAAAATTAGCAATTATGCAGGAACTAAAAAATACAATTGAACAAGCCTGGGAAGATCGCACTTTGCTGAAGCAACCCCAAACGCAAGAAGCCATTCGGCATATCATCGAAGAATTGGACAAAGGAAGATTGCGAGTAGCAGAGCCAACCGAAAAAGGTTGGGTCACGAATGACTGGGTAAAAAAAGCTGTTATCCTTTACTTTCCCATCGCACAAATGGAGACCATCGAAGTAGGCCCTTTTGAGTTTCACGATAAAATTCCCCTTAAAAAAGATTATGCCGCGCTTGGTGTTCGGGTTGTTCCTCATGCCATCGCCCGGCATGGAGCATTTCTGGAAAAAGGAGTCATCATGATGCCTTCTTATGTAAATATCGGTGCCTGGGTAGGTTCAGGAACAATGGTAGACACCTGGGCAACCGTCGGTTCCTGCGCTCAAATTGGCCGAAATGTTCATCTTAGTGGTGGCGTCGGTATCGGTGGCGTTTTGGAACCTGTACAGGCTACACCAACAATAATCGAGGATAACTGTTTTATAGGTTCCAGATGCATTGTAGTAGAAGGCGTTCAAATTGGAAAGGAGGCCGTACTCGGAGCCAATGTCGTTCTTACACAATCTACACATATTATAGATGTTACCGGAGCAAAACCCGTTACCTTGAAGGGCAAGGTGCCGGAACGTTCTGTGGTGATTCCCGGAAGTTATACCAAATCATTCCCTGCAGGTGAGTTTCAGGTAGCTTGTGCACTGATAATAGGTAAACGGAAAGCTTCTACTGATAAGAAAGTATCTTTAAATAATGCCTTGAGGGATTTTGGGGTTTCGGTATAAATACAAGAGCGATCTTTTTATAATAAAACTGCATGATAACACAATTTTTCTTATCTTAAATTTTGAAACGATAATGGTATATAAAACCCGAATAATTCCA
>JAHDCK010000106.1 GCA_020629915.1 Saprospiraceae bacterium | reverse complement strand
CTGACACGAAAACTCTTTTCCCGTCAGGTGTCCCACCTGACGATGAATGTCAAGGTGAACCTGACGGTTACAGGGCACAACGCTTAGTTGAATATTCAGCGGCTAATTTTTAAAAACCAATAAGTTTGTTATACGAATCAAAAGCCAAAAATTTCTACCACAAAAATAAAACAAATTTTTGGAAACTTTTTGTTTCCAGGCGTAGGAATTTTACGATTTCCACTCAAAAGTATTGATCATTTCCATGATGTCCTGTTTTATAAAATTAATAACAGGAGCGAGGGAATCCGGCCGGGGCTGCGTGTTAAAATACAAGGCACCACGAAGAAAATGATCCGTGCTATCCGTTAGAAAAAACTGAAAAGGCGAAGCTACCGGCCCGCCAATATCAAAAGCAAACCCGTAAACCTCACTTTGCGGTTTGTTGATGACATAATCATCAATGGACTGGGCTTTGATATTGTGCTTGTTAGCGAGTTTATAAGATTCATTCGTGAGTTCGTACAAGTGGTCACCATTTTTTAAAGCAGAATAACTGCAATGCACCCGCGCATTAAAAACCGGCATATAAATATCAAACCAGCAGGGATGTTCTGGTTTTTCATCAAAAAATAAGGTGTCCTGCTGAATTTGGGCGTAATTGGCGTGATTGAAATTAAAATCACAATAATTCTCCTTAAAATTCGTATACGTTTTTTCGGGATAAATAATTTTTGGAAAAGCTCTGGGCTTGGGAGTGAGTGCGCCGTCTTCCTGGCAGCCGGAGAGAAGCAGGATACTTGCGAATAAAATACATATTGCAATTAAAATATTATTCAGTTTCATATAATTCTTTTGGGATATTTATTTTGATGCGTTCAATCCGGCGCTTACTTACTTTTTCAACTGTAAGTTTAAATCCTTCGTGTTCAATCTCTTCCCCTTGGGCCGGCATTCTACCGGAAAGTTCTAAGAGCAAACCAGCGATAGATTCGGCCTCGCCTTTTACTTTATCAAATGTGGAAATTTCAATATCACACAAGCGACAAACGTCATTCAATAATGTTTTTCCTTCAAACTGGTAGGTGTATTTATCAATCTGCTCGTAATCTACATCAATGCGCTCATCAAATTCATCCTGAATTTCTCCGATGACTTCTTCCATAATATCTTCCAGGGTAACAATGCCGGACGTGCCGCCGTACTCATCCACTACGATAGCCATGTGGACTTTTTTGGCTTGAAATTCCTTGAGTAGATCGTCAATTTTTTTTGTATCCGGAACAAAATAACCAGAGCGAATTTTTACTTGCCATTCAAAATCATCCGTTTCATCCAGATGAGGGAGCAGTTCCTTGGCATACAAAACACCAGTAATCGTATCAATGTTTTCTTCATATACTGGAAACCGGGAATACCCCGATTCCTTAACAACCTCCAAAACTTCTCCAAAACCCAGTCGAAAATCCAAAGCGACTACATCCACTCTTGCGCGCATTACCTGAGAGACAGAAATATTTCCAAACTGAACGATTCCCTTTAGAATATCAATTTCCTGCTCGGCATGTTCGGCATCTTTTACCGTTAGCTCAATGGCCTGATCAATATCCTGAAGGCTGACGAAGGTTTCATTGTTAGAACGTTCTTCCAATCGCTTTTCTATCAGTTGGGTGCTTTTGACAAGGATTTGGCTGGGCAGGTAAAATAATTTTTTTAGGAAAGACAAAGGCCGGGACATCAGACGAGCGAGTTGAAGGTTATTGATGCTGGCATAGACCTTAGGAGCAACTTCCCCAAATAAAACCAGAAAAAAGGTAACGACTCCAACTTCCATTGTAAACTTCAAGGCCTTAGTCGAAAGGGAAATATTCTCCCCTTGTCCAAATCCCAAATATCCAAACAGTGGTTCTAAAACGGCAACCGATGAAATAATTATTATAAAAATATTTATAAAATTATTTGTAATTAAAATAGTGGCCAGTAAATATCTGGGCCTGTCCAGCAAAGTGACAATTCTTTGAGAGGATGTTTTTTCTTCTTCCTGAAGTCCGACAATGTCATTGGGATTGAGTGAAAAATAAGCGACCTCTGAGCCGGAAATCAAAGCAGAGCAAATCAAAAGAATGACGACGGCAAAGACGCCACCGATAAACTCAGGAGTCAATAAGTTGATGAGTGGAATAAATTGATATATGAATTCCGAGGGTAGTTCCAAGTAAGTTGAATTAGGTAAAAAAAATCAGACACGCAATCTCCGGGATTGCGTGTCTGAACAAAAATACGATATTTTATAAATAATGTAAATGGTTGTATAAACCTTACATCATTTTATTCTATCAAAGCTAAAAAGGAAGATCGTCGTTGACCTCATCTGAAACCGGAGCTGCGGTATTTGTTGGAGCTGCGGCATCAGCGGAAGCTGTTTTTGTTTTATCAGAAGGGGCATCATCTGCGCTTGGGAAATAAGTGCCTCCCTGACCGGAGTTCTCTCTTTTTTCGAGGTTGCGGAACATGGCAGCGACGACTTCCGTGCGGTAGCGTTTGTTGCCTTCTTTGTCCGTGTACTCGCGGTGCGTCAGTTTCCCTTCGATATAAACAAGACCTCCTTTTTTGAGTTGGGCAGCAGCACGCTCTGCGAGGTTTCTCCACATAACGACTTCATGCCATTCAGTTTGCTGTTGCCATTCACCGTTTTTGTCTTTGTAATTTTCATTGGTAGCCATTGAGAATTTCACTACGGCTGCACCATTTTCCAAATGTCTGATCTCGGGGTCTCTACCCAAGTTCCCTAATAAAGTTACTCGATTAATCATATTACATCGTTTTTATTAAAAAAATATATTATTCAAATGATACAAACAATTAATAAATCATCGTGCCCTGATACGAGCAATAAGCAGGCTTTTTTGCTATTTAATTTGATTAATTGCTTATGCGAGCGTTCCCGCATTTAAAAGGTTTCTAAAATTAGTGAATTATTTTGAAATGCTTCATTGTATTGGTTCACAATTTTAGGGAAAGCAAACTGGCTGATGTTTTTCCTTGCCGTCCGTATATAAGACGCATTTTCGGCACAAATTCCACAAAAAAATTTTACTTCCCAGAAGGTTGCGACGATTTTTTGGTGGGTTAAAATCTGTCTGAAAGGTGCGGATTTACTGATAATTTCGACTTTTTCTCCCCCTGATAATTTTTTTAAAAATTTTTCTTTCAAAATATCCCTCCCTTCCAACATCTGTTCCGTTTCGATCAATGGAAAATCATATAAATTTTGCCAAATATCTTTCTCAATACGCTTCTTTACAAATATACAATTTTCGTCATTAATAATCAAATAGTTGAAGAACCTATGCCTTTTTTGTATCTTTTTTGATTTTACAGGATATAAATTGACACTTTTTTGCGTAAAGGCCGTGCAGTGCTTTTTCATGGGACAGGTAGGACAGGAGGGAGATTTGGGGGTGCAAAAAGTTGCGCCAAAGTCCATAATGGCCTGATTGTAATCTGCCGCCTGTTTAGCTTCAAGCAGTTGATCCGCCAAGGTAAAAAACATTTTTTTGCCCTTAGTAGAATCAATAGGCGTATCTATTCCAAAGTAGCGCGCCAACACCCGATACACATTTCCATCCACTACCGCATGAGGCAAATCATATCCGAAAGAAGCAATAGCCGCAGCCGTGTAAGGGCCTACCCCTTTGAGTTGGAGGATGTCTTCGTAGGTATCCGGAAATTTTCCTTTTAGCTCTGTTGAAATATATTTTGCGGCGGCGTGCAGGTTGCGGGCTCGGCTGTAGTAGCCCAGCCCTTGCCAGTTTTTCATGACAGAATCTTCCGGGGCATTAGCCAGGTCATGAACCGTAGGGTAGGCTTTTTTAAATTTTAAATAATAGGGCAGTCCCTGTTCCACCCGCGTTTGTTGTAAGATAATTTCAGACAACCAGATGAAGTAAGGATTTTTTTCTCCCTTCCAGGGAAGCGGCCGTTGATTTTTTTTAAACCACTGTAGTAAATGATGCGTAAAGAAGGGTTCTTTTTTCAATCTTAAAATTATTAGATCAGGATTAGACTTGTTCTACAAAGTTAAAAATTAAAAGTTTTCGACTTATAGGAAAGATTACTTTAATATAACAAAAGAAAGGCTTATATTTGAACCTTGATCCATCTACGGGTCTTCCTATAAGAATTTTTTTAGTAGTCTCACTTTACCGAAACCGGCTTTGTTCGCAAAGTCGGTTTTTTGTTTTTAGAAGTGCCTCCTTATTCTAAAAAATAAAAACCGCATTGCTCCAATAAGCAATGCGGTTTTTATTTTTATATAATTAGAAATTTTACTTAAAATAATCCCTCATCCGATCAAAAAATCCCTTTTCTCCCTTTGTTGGATTCGGGATGAAATTTTTAGAATCTCTCAGTTTCTCCAATATTTTTTTCTCCTCCGAACTCAGGCTCTTGGGCGTCCATATATTAATATGTACGAGTTGATCACCTTTCCCATAACTCTGAACCGAAGGCAACCCTTTTCCTTTCAACCGGAAAATCTTTCCAGCTTGTGTACCCGCAGGCAATTTTATTTTTACCTTGCCGTCAATAGTTGGTACATGCAATGCCGTGCCCAAAGCAGCATCTGCAAAATTGACATATAAGTCATAATTGAGATTCATACCATCCCGTTGCAAATGCTCGTGCGGAACTTCCTCGATATTAATGAGCAAGTCCCCGGCTCCACCACCGTTTTTTCCAGAATTTCCCTTCCCTCGCATGGACAACTGCATATCCTCAGACACCCCGGCAGGAATTTCAATGGTAATGGTTTCTGTGCCGTATTCCCGGCCTTCTCCCTGGCAGCTATTACACTTAGAGGCAATGGTTTTTCCGCTTCCCTGGCACTTGGGGCAAGTTGTGGTTGTTCGCATATAACCGACGATGGTTTGCCGCACCTCCTCCACACTTCCACGACCATTGCAGGTACCACAGGTTTTCATCGAACTACTATCCTTTGCTCCGGTTCCATCGCAGGTAGTACAAGGCAGGTGTTTTTTGACTTTGATTTTTTTATTGACGCCTTTCGCAATTTCTTCCAGCGTAAGTTTGACCTTGATGCGCAAATTGCTTCCTCTCTGTCCCCGCCGTCGGGTACCAGAACCTCCTCCTCCGAAAAAATCAGAAAAGGGATTATTAAAAATATCACCAAACTGGCTGAGAATATCTTCCATCGTAGCTCCACCCGCTCCGCCAAAACCTCCCGCTCCGCGCATACCCGCATGACCAAAACGATCATAGCGTTGCCTTTTTTCCTTATTGCTCAGGACTTCGTAGGCTTCAGCAGCTTCCTTAAACTTTTCTTCAGCTTCCTTATTACCAGGATTTCGATCCGGATGGAATTTGAGTGCCGTTTTTCGATAAGCTTTTTTTATCGTGGCATCATCCGCATTTTTATCCACGCCTAGTATTTCGTAATAATCTTTTTTGGCCATAATGGTTTTATTTGCCCACTACTACTTTGGCGTAGCGGATGATTTTTTCATTTAAAAGATAGCCCTTTTCAACAGTGGCAATAACTTTCCCTTTTAGGTCTTCGCTGGGAGCCGGAGCCTCTGTAATCGCTTCGTGAAAATCAGGATTAAAATCCTGGCCATCGGACTCCATGGCTTTGACACCTTGTTGCTCCAGGGTTTGATATAATTTTTGATAAACAAGCATGACGCCCTCACTCAGAGGTTCTACATTGTCATCGGCTTCGGCATTTTGTTTGGCCCGGTCAAAGTCATCCAGAACGGGAAGCACCGTCACCCAGGTTTTTTCAGCAGCATTGATAATGAGATCAACGCGTTCCTTTCGGGTTCGTTTTCTAAAATTATCAAATTCCGCTACCAGGCGAACGTACTTATCTTTCAATTCGGAAAGCTCTTGATTTAATTCTTCGTTACTCGTTTTTAGTTCTTCCAGCTCTTTAGAAGATTTGGATTTTTTACCACTTTTCTTTTTACTTTTTTTCTCCGGGGCTTCCGCAGCAGTCTCCGTTAATTCCTCTACCGGGATTTCATTTTCGATTTTATTATCGTCTTTTTTACTCATTGCGAACAATCTTTTACAAAATTTTTCATGTAGAAATTTCTTCCAACCCATACTTCAATTTTTTTGCCACAGGGCGGATTCAAGTCAATTTGTCAGGTAAACCTGCAAAAGGCTGCCAAGTTACGGAATTCCTTATTGTAAAAGCCTTTTTGACAGCCAATTATCTACTTCCTTTATGGTGGGGTTTGTCATTATAATATGACCTTTTTCATCGATGAGGTATTCGGTTGGAATTTCCCAAACGCCGTATTTTTTTCCAGCCGCTCCGTTCATCCGCTGTAGATCAGAAACGTGGTTGGGCCAAATAAGGCCATCTTTTTCAATGGCCTTGAGCCATCGTTCCTTGCTTTTTTCCATTCCTACGCTAAAAATGGTAAACCCCTTGGCATCTTTTATTTTGACATCCTTGTATTTATGATACAAGGGCACCATTTCCTTATTCAAATCCCGGCAGGGGCCACACCAACTACCCCAGAAAGAAAGCAAAACGACTTGCCCCTTAAAATCGGATAGACTCATGGATTGTCCATCAGGCGTTGTGGAAGTGAAATCTGGTGCGATTTCTCCGCTGGAATATTTAGCCATTTTTGTCCAGGCTTTGATGCCAAAACCAATAGCAAGTCCTAGAGCAATAAAAAGCAAATATTTTAATATTTTCATTTGTTGGATATTAATTTTAAAAGCAATAGAATTGTTCTACCAAGAGCTATTTTAGCGAAAGTACACAAATTTTATTTTCAATAAGATGAGCGGCCGAACCCGAAGGGTGAAAGTCCCTTTGGACTTTCAGGTAAGCGAACTGCGAAGTGAGTGGAAACATTCGTAGTTAGATGTAGGCAATCCATCTGCTGCTTCTGAATACTCCTGCTATTATCTTTTTAGGTTGTATTTGTTTTTTGCAAATCGAGAAAATGAAAACATTTGGACTGCTAATATTTTAAAAATAAACAGGTGTGTTAAAGGAGGGGAATATGATAATATAATTCTTTTAACGGAAGGTGGAACTATTGATGGTATTTCTCAAACCCATTCTCACTCTCCAAAATTATCTGTTGGACAACAAGGGGTTTTCCTTGTCAATGAAGAAAAATCTATTTTGTTTAAGGGGGGTAAAGTGTTTAGATTGTATGGAGGAAATATAGGGGTAATTAAAAAGTTATCTAAAGATAGATATAAGGAAGGTTTTTGGGTAGGAGGAGAGGAATCAATTAAATCTTGGAGAAGTTCTATAGAAGATATAGGCTCTTGGGTTGGAAAAAATCTTACAATTAAACCATTAAGCTTAGATGATTCTGAAAAAAATAGTTTTGATTTGACATCAGAGTTGTGTATCAAATTTGATAATGTTCAATCTGATTTAGATAATAATCAGATTGAATTTGATATATATGCAAAAAGTAATACACAAGGGTTGTCTTTAAAAGGAGTAGAGTTGTTTCTTGATTATCCAATTCAAAATATTACTCCATATATTGTTAGTATAAATGGAATAGTAGTTACAAAGGAAACAATGGTAACTGATATCTTATACCAGTTGACGGTAGAAGATGAGACAAATGACAGAGTGAAGATTAAGGTTGAATCAAATTGTGATAACTCGCTCAATTATTATGTATTAGATACAATATATGAAAAGTTAGTAAATGTAGTTGTTGATGTTAGTAATTGGGGAGGGGTAGGTACAATAAACTTCGATAGTTTTGAATTGGAGGGAGAAGCAGATTATTATGTCGCCCCAGAAACATGTTTGGGATTTTCAAACTTGTGTATAGAAGAGGGGATAATTGGTTTTGTTCCGTGTGAAGTTTCAAGTATTGATTTTAGTCCAAACGATGTTGGAGCGGCAGCAGGAATAGGTCAAACTATGACAATTACAGGTTCAGATTTTATCTCAGCAGGTAATGGCGATGGTGAGATTACACTTCCAGATGCTGATAATGGAGGACAAACAACGTTAACAATTTCTGATGGTCAAGACCAATATTTTTCTAGTTGGAATGATGATGAAATTGTCGTTAAATTATCTTCATTAGGTCCAGGTGTTCATCCATTTGGAAGTGGTACATGGGAAATAGTTCCAAAAGGAGATGATCTTAACTCAAGTTGTGAATTTCAAGTAGAGATTGGATATGCTATAGATAATTCTTTTGTCAATGACCAAGATAGGATGATAGCATTGGCAAAAAATCCTTATGATATTGCTGATGGAGCTTATGAATGGTATCTTGATGCAGGGATAAATACTGACCCAGTTCTTAGTACTCAAGGTATAACTTTTACAGATGTTGAATTAGTAGCACAAGCAGCATTTTGTATGTGGGAAAATGCAACTGGGATAGAGACAAGGTATATGGGGGCTTTAGCAAATGCTGATAATGCAAATGATGATAAGAATACAGTTTTTTTTACGACTAGTACAGCATTAGGAGGAACAACAATTTTAGGAGATACAAGAGCCAAAAAAGATATAAGTTTATGTGACGGGAGTGCACTATACTTTGCAGGGAGATATGTTGAGACAGATATTCGTATTAATAAGGATATATCTTGGTTTCTTGGTACAGGTGATAATGATGTAATTCCTACTAATAAGGTTGATCTTTATTCTGTTCTTCTTCATGAAATAGGACATTCACTAGGACATGAGCATGCAATGGATTTAATAGATAATGGTACTAACGATGAAAGAATAATGTACTATACTCTTACTAACGGACAAAAAAAAAGAAATATTGATATTTTTGGAGAAATTGGAACAGAACTTTTGATTGAAAGAACAAATGAATCTATTAATCTCCCACCTCCTCTTGGATGTTTAGATGGATATTTAATAAATATGATACCTACAGGGTGTGGTCCTTCAGGGACAAAAGAAATATACAACAATAGATGTGACTTAAATATCATCAGTAATATAGTTCAAAAGGGAGAGGCTCTTCGTTTTAGTAGTTTGACATATGAAAATTTTGGCGAGATAATATTGTATTCTGTAATTGGGCAACCGGTTCTAAAAACCTCAGTAACCCACTTAGGGGAATTTAACTTTTTCGTTAGTGATTTACCTAGTGGAATTTATTTTCTTGAATATCCTTGCAAACATAGTTTAGGAGTTCAAAAAATCTTTATTCATTAAAACAAGATTAATTGAAAAAATTATTATTTATTTTTATATTTTTTGTAGGAGCTTGTGGTGAAAAACCCATTCAAAAATCAAAAAGCCATCTTCCTGAACCTGTATATGTTGAGTCTGTTTTGGATAACGAGTCTTGGCATTTACAAAACCGCATTCCTGATTGTGATAGTGCTTTTATCTTCATGGGTAAAATAATTATCCCTGTAAAATCAGAATTGACTGGGACTTTTAGAAATCCTTATATTAAGATTTCAATAGCTGGAGAAACATATGATAACTTAAGAAAAAAAGAAGGGTATAAATTTTATATTAACCCTACTTGTTTCGTTGGTAAGACATCTAAACAAGTTCTTCAAATGTTATGTAAACCAGAAGCTTTGGAAGATTATCTTAAACTAGATACTCATTTTCAAAAAAGAAACTCATCTTGGTTTTTAGGTGTAAAAGAATTTGGAAATAGTATGACACTTGTAATAGAAGATGGAGTTGTTATTAGAGCCTCTTTTTCAGTCATTGAATATTCACATTAATTTATGAGAGGAAATTCTGATATATAGGGAGAAGTTTTCTAACCCTATTTTTTAAATAGTAAAACTGATTAAAATTATGAAAAAAGTAATTATTGGCTTCTCTTTTCTAAGTATTTTTTGTTCCTTTTTATTTTATAGTTGTCAAAAAGACCCAAACCTACAAGAGCCCAAGGAGACAAATATTATTTATAATGATAATAAAAATACTTTTGTCTTTGGTACAGAAGCAGGACTAAGGTCAGGGTCAGGAGAAAGAACCCAAACTGTTTTAGGTAAGAAGAGAACTAATCCTTATACTGTAAAAGTAATGTCAGAAGCTTATAACAATCTTGCTGGGACTGATAACGAAGTAAGTTTGCCAAAAACGCATATTTATGCTCAATTTTGCCCACAAACAGTAGAAGAACTCTTAGAATTAGAGGAGAGAGACTTGAACCTTTTTGACTTTCCTCTGGAATATGAGGTGATTACCCTTGGAGACTTCTATATTGAATATCAGGAAAATGGACCTTTTCCGTGTTACTATGCAGTAGTTCCTGCTCATTATAGCTTTCCAAATATGAGTTATACTGTTTTAGATGATCTTCATATCGCCCCTTATGCTACAGATTTGACTCAAGAAGCATTTAATTTAACAGGAAATACTTATGATACTCCAACTTCTATTGCTGAAATAAATATATCAAACAGTTCAGGAGAATCTTCCTTGATTTGTCTGCCGGGTCACCCTGAGTATCCACAATGTTTGTGTGGAGAGTTCTTTGATCCAGGAACAGATGAATATAATGACTGTATGGGAATTAATGGAGAAGGTGGTGGCTCTGGAGGAGGGACAGTTAATTGTTCAGCTAGTAATTCTAGCTACCCAAGCGGGCAAATTCGAGTTGAAGATACAGAACTTGGATGGGAGAATGTAAGAAATGTACAAGTCATTTTAAAAGATAACTGGTTTATTAAGGATGTTGTATATACTGATGATAATGGATGCTTTAAAGTAAATAAATCATATAGTGGAAAGGCCTGGATGTGGGTAAAGTTTAAAAATTCACATGGGAAAATCAGAGGAGATGGTGCAGATTTTGAACTACATGAATTCTTGACTCCAATAAAGCATAAAATTGGAAAATTATCTGGGCCAATTTTTAACAATATAAATGTGGATTATGGTGTACCCATAAATGGGCCAGGTAATGAGGTAACAAAAAGGTGGAATGCAGCTCTTGTTCTCAATGGATTACAAGATTTTAAAACTTATGCTATAGAAGAGGGGTTATTGTCTCCTCCTGAATTAGATATTTTTTTGGCATGGGACAGACAGGATGGGTTTGCATTTATGTCTTCCTACATTGGGAGTATTGGGGTTGGAGAGGCAATTAGTGTGGGGTTATTGCAGTCTGACTTTTTTGAACCTTTTGGAAATGCTGCCTTGAATCAACTTAGTGCTATTTATGCAGGAACCCAGGCAGCACTGGTAAATATTTTGATCCCCGATGTTATGATTGGCACTAATTTTAATAATTCAGATAGGACTTTAGCTTTAGCTTTTCATGAGTTTGCCCATGCTTCTCATTACTCCCAAGTGGGAAGTGGTTATTGGATAGAGTTGGCGAAAGCTGAGATAGCTGCTGGTGGTTGGGGAAATGCTGCCAGTTGGCAAGCAGGTAGAATACAAGTATGTGAATCCTGGGCAACACATATTGAGCATGTTTTTGCGGATAAACGGTATGGGACTACTAATTCATTAGTGTTTGAAAATAATTATATTGAAGCAATAGAAAGAGATTTTTTAATGTTTGGTCATGTCCCTGTTGGTATCCATCAGGATCTTATTGATGACTTTAATGGTGAAGATGTTATATTTGATAATGTGGATGAGTTTACTAATGCTCAACTATTTAGTATATTGGAAAGTAATATTGTAACTCCGGCTCAATATGAACTTGAAATAATAAATGTTTTATTACCGGGTACAACAAATACATTAGGAGAAGTAACTGCTTTATTTACTGTGTATGGATTTTAAGATAAAAAATATATATTTTATATTATTGGGAGTTGTTTTGTTATTTGCATTAACAGGTTGCCCTGGAGAAGGTGCTGGATGCCCGTCAAGTTACCGCTTTAAAATACCCGCTCAAGTATTTCCACAAAAAGATACCTTTAAAATAGGGGATACCCTGACAATGGTTTCAGAGTTTAGTGATAGAGTTTATGAATTAGAGACGGAAAGAGAGTATCTCTTAGAGAATTTTGACTTTTGGATGGTTACAAATCTTAGGAAGATTGATAGTGTTCAAACAATAGATGGATTTACACCCAATGAATTAATAATAGATTCTGTTTATCTCAATACAGAACGGAGTTATTTTAATAATGCTGCAAATGTGTATTATTATTATTTGAATTATAAATATGAAAATAATAAATATGTGCTGCATTGTAAAGTTGTTTTGAAAGAAGTTGGGTTATACCGTTTTATGATTGGTTCAACTATGAGTCTTGCCTTCCCCTCCCAAGATTTTCCGGGGAAGGAATGCCCAAAAAGAGATAATGAAGGAATCATGTATGTTAACGAAAGAGAAAATAATAATTATGAATTATTACAATACGCAAAGGATGAAAATAAAGACATTAAACTTGAAAAGTTTAATAATTCTGGCAGTTTTGCTTTCGTTGTGGTAGAGTAATAAAACCCGTAGAATGTTATAAGAATAAAACATACGTTTTTGTGTGATACAATAATTCTCAGATAGGAGAATAACCGATGAAGCCCTTTTGGCAATGATGTGATTTTGGATTTTTTGCAGTAAGGTTCCGCTCATCCAGAATGGATTATTTTGAAAAG
>JAHDCK010000105.1 GCA_020629915.1 Saprospiraceae bacterium | reverse complement strand
CATTGCACCATTGCACCATTGCACCATTGCACCATTGCACCATTGCACCATTGAATTACTGTGCCATTGTCAACTTTTCTGCTTTCCATTGATGGGTATAAAGGTCATAATATTTTCCTTTTTGTTGCATCAGTTTTTCATGTGGGCCATCTTCAATAATGGCTCCGCCCTGGATGACCAAAATCCGGTCGCTGTTTTTTATGGTGGACAACCGGTGCGCAATCACAATCGCCGTTCTCCCTTCCAGCATTTTTTCGATGCCTTTTTGAATGCGTTTTTCCGTGATGGTATCAATAGAAGAGGTCGCCTCATCCATAATAAAAATTCTGGGATCAGCCAGGATCGCCCGTGCAAAAGACAACAATTGTTTTTGTCCCATCGAGAGCTTGGTGCCTTCCTCTCCAACTTCCTCCTCCAGCCTCGGAATAAAATCTTCCGCTCCTACGAGCCTCAACGCCTGGATTACATCTTCATCAGACGCATTCATTCTACCATATATAATATTTTCTTTGATAGTTCCCGAAAATAAGTGCGGCGTTTGCAGCACTACGCCGAGTTGTTTCCTAAAGCTTTCCAGAGAAAACTCCCGGTAATCCGTTCCGTCAATACAGAGTTCTCCCTGCACAGGTTCGTAGAAGCGACAGACCAAATTGATGATAGTGGATTTGCCTTCACCTGTAGCTCCTACGAGCGCGATGGTTTGTCCTTCTTTTATATGTAAATTAAAATTTTGTAAAACAGGGTTTTCTTTTTTATAATAAAAATCAACATTCTTAAAATTAATATCTCCTTTTATTGTATTAGAATGTCTTGCATTCTTTTTGTCCTTGATTTCCAGTTTTTCATCCAGGAGAGAAAAAATCCGCTCCCCGGCGGAGAGGCTTCCCTGCGCCCTGGCATAGAACATCGACAAGTCCACAATCGGCATGAAAATCCGCATGGCATACTCGTAGCCCGCTACAAATGCACCCACGGTCAGCCCGGCAAAAACCACGAGACTTCCACCCCAAAAAACAACCGCCGCCGCTGCCAGTGATCCAATAAAAATAACCAGCGGAATATACATCGCCGTATAATAAGAGGCCCGGTAGGAAGACCGAAGCATTTTATTGCTAAGGCCCTGAAAATTTTGCGCAACGGCTTCTTCTTGCCCGCTACTTTTGATGACTTCCACACCATTGATGTGTTCATTATAAGAAGCCGTCAACTCACTATTTATTTTTCTCGCATCTCTGGAATATTTTAAAACCAACATTCGTATTCTAATTGATAATATAAGCATTATCGGAATGGAAACCATCACAATCAATCCCAATTGCCAGCTATAAAAGAACAACGCCACCAAACAAAAGGATAACATCGTAATCCCCCAAACGGCATCCAGTGCCCCCCAGGAAATCACCTGTGCCACCCGATCTGTGTCAGAAGTCAGTCGGGTGAGCAACCAGCCGGAGGCACTTTTGTCGTAGAAGGAGAAGGAGAGTTTTTGTAGTTTTTTAAACATATCCTCCCGCAAATTATACATGACGTATTCCTGTACCTGTCCTGCATATTTTATAAAATAGAAAACGCCTACGATATTGATCAATCCCAATATCATAAAATATATCCCATATTTTAAAACAGGATATAAATCGGGCGTAAAGGTCGTTCCGGCATCCGTTGCTTCTTTCCAGGCGAGTAACTGCGGACTGATGGCATGGTCGATTACCCCAAGAAAAATCAAAGGGAAGATGGCTTCCGTTATGGAAACCACGACGATCCAAAAGGCAAATCCCAGCATCCATTTTTTGTAACGAAAGCTGTACTTAAAAATGCGTTTCAGGAATGGCCACAGTGCCCGCTTATCTGTAAATGTTTTTTCTTGTAGCATTTAATTTAATTAAAAGACATTTGAATGTCATATACCTTTTTATAAAATCCTTCTTCCTTACTTAGCGAGTCATGGTCGCCCTCTTGTATTAATTTTCCTTTATCAAATACGAGAATTTTCTTTGCATTTTGCACAGAAGTCAATCGATGTGCGATGATAAAAGTCGTTTTGTCGGGGAGGTATTTCGTTAGGGCATTTTGAATATTGTGTTCCGTTTCCGTATCTACTGCCGAGGTCGCATCGTCCAGTACGAGGATGTCCGGCTGCCGGAGCAAAGCTCTTGCCAGAGTGATTCGCTGCTTCTGCCCCCCGGAGAGATTCACGCCTTTTTCACCGACCATTGTAGCATAACCATCCGGCAGTTTATTGATAAAGTCTCCAACAGAAGCCGCTTCTGCCATCTCCTTGATGTCTTCATCCGTTGCTTCCGTTTTCGTAAAAGCAATATTGTCTTTTATTGTAGTAGAAAACAGGAAAGGCTTTTGATGCACGATGCTCATTCTGGAACGCAATGATTTTTTATCCATTTGATTTAATGGAATATTATCTACAAAAATTTCTCCGCTGGTCGGTTCGTACAATCTCAGGAGCAGGGCGATGATCGTAGATTTTCCGCTTCCGGTTCCAC
Organism: Saprospiraceae bacterium; assembly: GCA_020629915.1. Classification (GTDB taxonomy): domain Bacteria; phylum Bacteroidota; class Bacteroidia; order Chitinophagales; family Saprospiraceae; genus JAHDCK01. The sequence continues at coordinate 10,148 of JAHDCK010000105.1, read as the reverse complement.
CCATGAGAGCAACCGTTTCTCCTTTTTCTATTTTAAAACTGACATCATCCAGAGCATACACATCGTCTTCAGATTCATATTTAAAAGATACATTTTTAAATTCTATCGTTCCATCCAACCGAACAGGTTGGTACTGCCCGGAATAATCTTCCTCCTCGGCATCTATAATTTCAGACATCCTTTCCATCGCCACAGCCGCCATACCCATTTGTGATAAAATCCTTCCTACATTTCTCAACGGCCAGGTGACGACAACCGCATAAGTGAAAAAGCTGGCAAACTCTCCAAGTGTAATTTGATTGTGCAAGGTAAAATAGCCACCGGCAAAAATGGAGATAGCGACTTGCGTATGTACCAAAAAATCGGAGAAAGTCCAGAAGTATTGATGCAAACGAATGTGCTTGATCCCGATGCCTAATTTTCGTTCGTTTTGTTTTTTAAATTTATTTATTTCATATTTTTCCTGTGCAAATGCCTGAACAACCCGAATCCCCGATAAATTTTCCTGGATGATTTCCGTTAGTTTGTCTTGCTCTTTTTCATGTTCTTCCCAAACCTTACTTTCCCTTCTAAAAAACATATACGAAGTAATCATTATAGGTAAAACCAAAGCAATCGAAATGAAAGCATAAGGGACATGCACCAAAAGCATCATGCTAAAAGCTCCAACAAAAACGGCACCGAGGCGAACGAGTTCTGTTACCTGAGTGCCGATAAAATTTCTTACCGTGTCCACGTCTCCCGTACAACGTTGTATCATTTCTCCCGTTCCGAATTTTTGAAAACGGGCGATGGGTAGAGCCTGAATATGAGAGAAGAGATGATCGCGAAGATGTTTGATGGCTTTTTCAGTGGAGGAGGCAGCGATGATTTGGGCGAAGAACCGGGTGAGTACCTGAAAGAGGGCGAGGGTGACAAAAATAATCGTTATCCAGAGCAAACTCTCCCAGAGGCTATCCCTCGTAATATCCGGCAGCCATTGATAAAAAAACTGAACAACCTGATCGGGATCTTCTGTTTTGGTAGAAGTATTTTGTACCAAACCAATGATACCATCTACCGCAATTTGCAGGACTTTGGGTTCCAGCATTCTAATAAAAGAAGAAACTACCAAGAGCAACCCGGCAAACTGGTAGTGAGCTTTCCAACGATTTAAGACACCAAATAATCGTTTGATGTTTTTCATAAATAATCTTTTTTCCATCTGTAGGGATGGAGGTGATCAGGCGCGAATTACAAGGGAGTAAACTTTTTAATCACAATAATAGTTCCTTTTTATATTATGGATTTTAGAGGAATTAACGATCTTTGAGGAAGAGAACTCTAAATTACCTGTTTTTTAAATAAAATTTTACACATGCGTTATTCTATTATAATTATAATCATATTAGGAATGATGGCTTGTGCCGGAGGAAAACAAAGTGGCTTAATAAAATCAGCTGATAGTGTTATCCTTTCCGGGACAGTCAATAATTGCCCTAAAGACAGTTTGTATATTTATTCCTTTGATGGTGTAACCCTGCAAAAAAAATACTCGACTTTTTTGAAACCTGGTGAAGGGAAGAAAAAAAATTATACATTTAATTTAAATAAAATGAAGCCGGGGTTTTATTTTTTAGGATTTGCAGCCCGAAATGCTAAGCCTCTTTTGTTGGGTTCTGAAGAGCGGGTGCGTGTAGATGGTTCCTATAAGAATTTTTCAAAAATGGCTCAAGTATTCTCTCCTCTAAATGATGTTTTTACAAACAATGGGAAAAAACTGGGAGAGCTAAACGGTGAAGCTCGCAGGTTGAGTACGCAATGGCAACAGGCGAGTATGAAACGGGATTCTAATAAAATGAAGGAAGTAGAAAAAAATGTAATTTTAGTAGATAATAAAAAAAGAAATTTATTAGATACGCTTAAAAAATCCAATCCTTTTCTTTACCAAATTTTTGGGATGAATACTTACATTGGATATTTGGAAAACAAGGATAAATTTGAAAACGAGGGACAGTATCTTGGTGAAAACTATTTTCAATTTGTAGATTTTAAACAACCTTTTTGGAATGAATCTGCTTTTCAAATATACGAAAGTTTTCGGCAGTATACGGGTTCACTTACCAATATGGTAAAAAATGAAACTTTTATAAAATACACAGAAGCCCAATTGTTAAAATTTGCGCCTAAATCCATTGCGCATAAATCAGCCTTATTTGGTACCATCGTCGGCATCCAAAAAAATAATAAGCTGGGTTTTGCGCATTTTGGAAAATCCTTTGTTGATCTCTACGGAGCAGAACATCCCGGAATGGCCCAAAAAATCAAAAAGGCTGTGAGCCAATCCAAGGGAGTGCCTCCCGGAACAGCGGCTCCCGAACTCGTCGGGCAAACACCGGAGGGATCAGAATTCAAATTGAGCGACCTGAAAGGAAAAATTGTTTTACTGGATTTTTGGGCGAGCTGGTGCGGCCCTTGTCGCCGGGTAAACCCTGAGATGGTTCGCCTGCACAATAAATACAAGGATAAGGGATTTGATATTTTGGGTGTTAGCCTGGATAAAAAGAAAGCGCAGTGGGTGAATGCTATTGAAAAAGATAAACTCGACTGGCATCACATCAGTGACCTCGGAGGCTGGAATAGTAAACTGGCGGCTACCTACGGTGTGAGTTCTATTCCTCGTACTTTTCTGCTGGATAAGGATGGAAAAGTGATTGCGGAAAACCTGAAAGGGCCAAATCTGGAGAAAAAAATTGTTGAAGCCCTTGGCTTATAATACTCTAAGCGAAATTTCATCCGGCTTTGTCGAAATTTATTTTTTTAATTCTAAAAATTATTAATATTTTAACAGACGATATAGGAATGTGGAATGTTGAATTGAGTTTGAAAAATTTTAAAATAAATAATTATGATAGATTGGTGGGCAAATATGAATTTAGTAGAACAGATCTTTTGGGGTCTGGCCATTGTTTCTACTGTTTTGTTTACCATTCAGTTTGGAATGAGTTTATTGGGGCTGGACTTTGAAGGGGGCGATATGGAGATTGATTTGGATGGCGGAGGTGATGCTCCGGGAAGCATTGATGCGGATTTTACCTTGTTCTCAGTTAGAAGTATATTGGCCTTTTTCACTTTTTTTTCCTGGAGTGGAATTATTATTCTGAATCAGGGTGGAGGAACGCTCTCAGCCGTAATAGCAGGTACACTGGCCGGAACAGGGGCGATGTTTTTAGTGGCCTGGATGTTTTATCAGGCGATGAAGCTGGAAGAAGAAGGCAATATGAAAATCGAAGATGCCATTATGGCCATTGGAAAAGTTTATTTGGCTGTACCCGGAAACCGAAGCGGGAGCGGTAAAATTCAATTGACACTCGGAGGAGGATTGCGGGAATTTGATGCCGTTACAGATGATGGATTGCCGATACAAACCGGTGTTGAAATACAGGTTATTGATATATTGGATAATAATATTTTATTAGTAACCTCTCAAAAACAATTAAACACCTGATGCCGCTGCTGATTTTTTCATTGACTCTAATCGGGTTGATTTTGTTTGGCGTGTACTATTTTTTTAGTGCGTATAAATCCTGCCCGGCTAATCAGGTCATGATCGTGCAGCGCAAGGCTGGCGAACCGGAATGTTATGTCGGAGGTAGTGCTTTTATCTGGCCGAATGAGGAAGTCGGTTTTTTGGATTTGCAACCTTATAGTAAAGAATTATACCTCGTACAAACCCCAACCCGGGACGGCATCAAGATGGATGTGGAAGGACTGTTTGTTACAGCCGTTTCCACCCACGAAGAAATTGTCATTCAGGCGGCCCGTCGATTGCTTGGAATGTCCAGGGAAGCCATTCAAAAGCTGGCAAATGATATAATTTTAATTTCTATAAAAAAATATATTGCAGATAGTGCTGCGGAAACAATTTGCAAACAATCCCTCTCCGAAATTGAAGGCGCCTTGTTTCCGGTCATCGAAAAGGAGTTAAATAAAATTGGGCTGACTTTAATTAATGCCCACTTGACTCAGTGGAGAGACGAAGCAGGATTTCGAAGTGCGTTTATACAATCAAATGAACAAGCACTAAAATTAAAAGCAATTGAATTAGAAAAGCGAAATAAGGAATAGAGTTTTCGTGTCAGGTGTTTTTGATTTTTTTATATTTAAAATATATTTTACAAAACCAAATAAAAACCAACGACCAAAATGGATTAGGACCTATATGAAAATCCATTTTATGTCATCATTAAAATCAAGCCATTATGAGTCAATTAATTTTGTTTTTGGTGTTAGGAGGAGTTGTCCTCTTCTTTCTTTTATTATTGTTTTTGGCCAGTCGCTACAAGCGATGTCCTTCTGATAAGATCCTGGTGATTTACGGACGAACCGGGAAAGGCAACTCTGCCCGCTGTCTTCATGGAGGTGCTGCATTAGTTTGGCCGGTCATTCAGGATTACCAGTACCTCGATTTGACGCCGATTTCCATTGATGTGGATTTGCAGGGTGCATTGAGTAAGCAAAATATCCGAGTCAGTGTGCCTTCGCGATTTACAGTAGCTATTTCTCAGAAGGAAGGTATTATGCTCAACGCAGCCGAACGTCTCCTGGGGAAACCAACGGATGAAATTCGGGACATCGCCAAGGATATTATCTTCGGGCAGTTGCGTCTGGTCGTTGCCACGATGGACATTGAGGAAATCAATTCCGACAGAGATAAGTTTTTATCCAATGTATCTACCAACGTGGGAGCGGAGCTTCAAAAAATCGGATTGTCCCTCATCAACGTAAACGTTACGGATATTCAGGATGAATCCGGTTATATTCAGGCTCTTGGGCAGGAGGCTGCAGCACAGGCAATCAATGAAGCTAAAGTGCGGGTGGCCGAAAAGGTACGGGAAGGTTCTATCGGAGAAGCCGAAGCCCGAAAAGAGCAGCGTATTAAAGTATCCGAAGCGGAAGCCGAAGCCAAAGCCGGTGAAGCCGAGTCCTTGCGACTGGAGCGCATTCGGGTAGCGAATGCAGAAGCAGAAACCAAGGTAGGAGAGGCGATGGCCGAGCAGGAAGAGCGTATCAAAATTGCCCAGGCCAATGCGGAAGCCGTCGAGGGTGAAAACCTCTCGCGCATCAAAATTGCTCAATCGGAAGCCGACCGAAGAACCAAGGAGGCCGAAGCCCTTCGCACAGCGGTTGCCTCCGAGAAAATTCAAAAAGCAAAGGCTTTGGAGCAATCCTACAAGGCTGAGGAAGATGCGGAATTGGCTCGTGCGGCCAAGGAGAAAGCCACCAAGGAGGCCGACATCATTATACAGGCAGAAATTGCCAAGCGTAAGTTGGAAATCGAAGCCGAAGCGGAAGCAGAGCAGGTGCGCCGATTGGCGAAGGGGGAAGCGGATGCAATTTTCATGAAGCGGGAAGCCGAAGCCAAAGGTATGTATGAAATCCTAAGCAAGCAGGCCGAAGGTTTTGAGAAAATCGTCAACTCTGCGGGAGGGGACGGGCGCGAGGCTGTTCTCCTGATGATTGCGGATAAATTGCCGGAGCTGGTCAAGACCCAGGTAGAAGCTATCAAGAATATTAAAATTGATAAAGTGACTGTTTGGGAAGGTGGAAATAATTCTGACGGCGAAGGAAATTCTACTTCTAAATTTGTTTCGGGATTGTATAAATCTGTGCCACCATTGAGTGACTTATTCAATATGGCGGGAATGGATTTACCGGATTACCTCGGTCAGAAAAAACCACTTGAAGTGAAAGAAGGGAATAAGAAAAATAACGAATAAATGATTAGTTAATTTTTAAAGGCATCCGACTTGTCGGATGCCTTTTTTTGTTTTATAATATATGATAATTTATACAGAAAGACTTCAATTAGAAAAATACCAACCGGAGGATTTTCATTTGTTTCGGCAGTTGACCTTGAATCCCCAGGTGATGAAACACATCGCCGGCAAGACCTTGTCCGAAGAAGTAGCCCGAAAAAAATTTGATAAATATTTATTTTGTAATAAACAATATGAAGAAGTTGGGGCTTTTAAAATTTATTTAAAAAATAAAAATATCTATATCGGAACAGGAAAATTGGAAATGGTTTCTGATGCGGAAGCAGAACTGGGATATTCCATGTTTCCGGAGTTTTGGGGACAAGGTTACGGGACGGAGATTGCCAATCAACTGATGAAGACTGCTGTGGAAGTTTCTTATATAAAAAAATTAATTGCCTATGTCGATCCGGGCAATATTCCATCCAAACGAATATTAGAAGGTTGTGGATTTGTGTTACAATCCGTAGGAGAAATGAATGGGCTGCCGTGTGCTACTTTTTCTGTTAATTTGAAAAATGGCTAATTGGGGACATCTTCCCGGCTTTCTTTTCTTATTCTGATGCAGACCTATTATATTCATGCAGGAAAGGTTTGCAATTATGTTGAATATTTACTGGATCAGCTGGTTATTATCCGGGCTTCTTTTTATACAGAACGAGCCGTCTGCTTATTTTAATAATAATTTTATTGAAATATGTGATAATGGAATAGATGATGATGGCGACGGGCTGATCGATCTTAACGATGATGAGTGCGAGTGTGAAACGGAACAAATTTCTTCCTTGATTCCAAATCTTTCTTTTGAAGACATGAGTTGCTGTCCTGATTTTTTTGGCCAGTTGAATTGTGCAGACAATTGGATACAAGCCTCTAATCCTACAACAGATTATCTTCACACTTGTGATTTTTTGGGGTTATATCCCGTCCCTCTGCCTATTCCGGATGGTGAGGGTTGTGTAGGATTTCGAAATGGACGACCACCTGGTCAGCCCAACTTTAAAGAATATACCGGCGCCTGCCTCAATGGCTTTATGCCGGCAGGTACAGAATACACCCTGGAGTTTTATTTGGGATTTTACAATTCGATTCAGTCCCCTCCAATAAATATTACTCTCTTCGGAACCTCAGATTGCAGCAATCTTCCATTTGGGGGAACAGACCCCAATTTTGGCTGTCCGACTAATGGTCCCGGCTGGATAGAAATCACACAAACGGGTGTTGTCTCCGCATCGTCCGGATGGATTCAGATTTCTATGACCTTTACCCCCACACAGGATATTTATGCTATTGCCCTCGGACCTGATTGTGCACCTGTAAACCTTACGGATAATTTTTATTATTATTTTGATGATTTGTTGTTAGCTGAAACCGTTTCCTTTAATACCGGTCTGGAAGTTTTTTCCGGCTCTTCCTGCACAGATGATTTAGTTATCGGACAAGTTAATATAGATACTTTATCTTACCAATGGTATAAGGATGGGGTTGCTTTAGTTGGGGAAACTAATTCTACTTTGCAGGTTCCTCCGGCTCCGGGAGGGTATGGTAATTATCAGCTCATCGTTTCGTCACAGGGAGCTTGTGCCGTTTCGGGAGAGTTTTTAGTTGAAGATTTGAGTGAGCAAACCAATCTCTTTGAGGATATTTGTGATGGGGAGGTATATTATGTGGGTAGCGATTCTTTTAATGCATCTGGAATTTACACAGCTGTTTTGCAGACATCTGAAGGGTGCGACAGTACCGTAAATTTAGTCCTGTCCGTTTTGCCGGTAGCTGATACAGTTTTCCAAACCAACTTGTGTGAGGGAGAGTCATTCATGGTTGGCGACAGCATTTTTTCTGAAGCCGGAGATTATTCGATGACCATTCCGGCCATTAACGGTTGTGATAGCTCTATCCAGTTTTCCATTAGTTTATTTCCATTGTCAGATACTTTTTTGTTTGAAAATATTTGTTCCGGGGAATCCTTTGAATTAAACGGAATCATATATGATGAAACGGGTGTTTATGAACAAGTGTTTACTTCGGTGCTCGGTTGTGACAGTACCCTTGTTTTAGATTTAATTGTAAATAATACTTATGATAGTATTTTAAATGTAGAAATTTGCGACGGAGCATCCTTTGCCTTTGGATTTGACAATTATAATCAATCCGGAACGTATGATTTTGCGACTCAAACTATCGCTGGATGTGATAGTCTGATGACTTTAAATTTAACAGTGCATCCCATTGCAGATACACTTTTAGAATATGTAATTTGTGCAGGGGATAGTGTAAGAGTTGGAGATTTTTATTATACGATTTCCGGAAATTATTTAGATACTTTTGTTCACCCCGAAACCAATTGCGATAGCCTGGTTTATTTGGATTTGACTGTTTTAGAACCGGCGACTTATCTCTCTTTGCCCGACACTGTTTCTGTAGAATTGGGGAATTCTGTTTCTGTCACGCCTCAAACTCAACCGGAATTTATTTCAGATTTTTACTGGACAGATTTACAAGGACAGCAGGTGGATTCCAGTTTGGTTTTAGATTTGTTTCCAGTAAATTCTAATTATTATATATTTAAACTAACAGACATAAATGGATGCGAGCAGGAAGACACAACTTTTATAGAAGTTAAGAAAAATTATGATATTTTTGTTCCAAATGTGTTTACGCCTAACGGCGATGGGAATAATGATAAGGTATCCGTTTATGGTTCGATTGGGGTAGAAAAAGTATTAATATTTAAAATTTTTGATCGCTGGGGAGGGCAGGTTTATGAAAGTGCAAATTTCCCAGTGAATGATCTCGCCTTTGGCTGGAACGGAATTTATAAGGGGAAAGAATTGAATCCTGCCGTTTTTGTTTTTTATGCAGAAGTGTTATTTTACGATGGTATAATAAAAAAGAAAATGGGAAGTATTGCCCTCGTAAAATAGTTTTATGTATAAATGGGGATTATATATTACAAGCATTTTAAGTGTCGTTTTATTTTATAATAAAAATAACACTGCAAAGAATTCTATCCCCACAGCTAATGAAATTTGCAACAATGCAATAGATGATGACGCGGACGGACTCATCGATCTCAACGATCCCGACTGCCAGTGCGTGACCTCTCTGCCAGAATCCTTCATCCCCAATCCATCCTTTGAAGATATGTCCTGCTGTCCGACCTGGGAAGCAGAACTCAATTGTGCAGATTCCTGGATTCAAGCTTCCGTTCCCACAACGGATTATATTCACAATTGTGGATTCCAGGGACTTTACCCTGCTCCCCTTCCCATCCCTGATGGAGATGGTTGTGTAGGATTTAGAAATGGAAAACCAGGCGCGCCTAATTTCAAAGAGTACACCGGAGCCTGTCTGACCAATACTTTAAATGCAGGAGAAGAATATACGATTGATTTCCTTATGGGATTTAATACGCCCAATATTTCTCCACCAATGGCGGTACATCTTTACGGCACCAGCGATTGCTCAAACCTTCCTTTTGGCATTGGAAACGCAGCTTTTGGGTGCCCGACCAATGATCCCAACTGGTTTTACCTGGGGCAAACACCTGTTCATTCTGGTAATATGAACTGGCTCCAAACCTCCGTTACCTTCACGCCCACGCAGGATGTGAACGCCCTGGTCATGGGAGGAGATTGTGTGCCAAATAACGTGACGGCCTACTATTATTTTGATCGACTGACCCTTGCCCGGACGATTGATTTTTTCTCCTCTCTCGAAACAGTGTCCGGGACGCCATGCACCAATGACTGGGTTATCGGGGTACAAAATGTGGATAGTTTATCTTATCAATGGTATCTGGATGGCGTGGCTTTGGTCGGGGATACCAATGCCCTTTATCAGATAATACCCGGAGTTGCAGGATATGGAGAATATCAATTGATTGCTTCCAGTCCGAACGGATGTGATATTTCCAATGCTTTTGAAGTAGAAGATCCAACAGTTTTTGCGACTATTGATTCTACAATTTGCGAGGGCGAATCCGTTCAACTAGGAAATAATACATATACGATAGATGGCGTATATAATGAAACTTTTCTGAATTGGCAAGGCTGTGATAGTATTGTTACTTTAAACCTGACAGTGCTTCCCGTTTTGCAAACTCAACTAATGGAATCGATTTGTCCGGGTGATTCTTTTGCCGTAGGAGATAGTATTTATATTGCAAATGGAAATTATATGAATATTTTAACTGGGCCAAATGGTTGCGACAGCATTGTGAATTTGGACTTGTCCATCCTGCCAGTTGCTCAGGTACAATTGACTGAGATCATTTGTCCGGGAGATTCTTTTGCCGTAGGAGATAGTATTTATATTGCAAATGGAAATTATATGAATATTTTAACTGGG
>JAHDCK010000537.1 GCA_020629915.1 Saprospiraceae bacterium | reverse complement strand
CCTGACAGTTTCAGGGCAGGATGCTTTAGGAGAAGTTCGGCGGTTAATTTTTTAACTTCAATAAGTCTGCGATGCAATGCAAAGTATTTTATGAAGAGTGCCTAAGGACGAATGATAAACAACCGCTGCGTCCCTAAAACATTTCCATCACTGTCCGTCAAACTATAAATATAAGTTCCCCGATTCAAAGCAGAAATATCGCTGGAAATAATATCCTTCCCAGTCAGGTTTTGCTCCTGCTCCAAAATTACTTTTCCTAAAATATTATATAACTTTAAAGTATAATTTCCGGAAGGAACGCCATTGATTTGAAAATCCACTTCGTTGATAGCCGGATTTGGAACCGCTTTCATATCCACATCCAATCCTGCAACATCTTTGACACTGACAACTTCATCGTCAATTTTAAAAGTAACAGCATTGGCTTCTGTAGAACCAAAATCCACCGTCACCTCAGCAATCGGTGTCTTGGAAGACGGACTCAGGAAGGAATAATACTGCAAGGTATCCGGGCCTGCTCCGGGAAGGTTAACACCAAGAGTCGCCGGGTCAACCCACTGAGGGAAACCAGGAATGACTTCTACCAATCCCTCTACTTTTGTATTGGTATATTCGGTGGCTTTGATGCGCAATACTTCGTAGGAGCCATTTGGAATGATCATCGTTCCCCAGGCATCGACTTCTTCTATTCGGTCAGCCGTGTAAGTCACTCGAAGAGAATCTACCTCAATTCCAAGTGAATCTAAAAATCCGGGAGGTAAAATATCCGGGCTGGCTCCTTCAATAAATCCAAACTGGAAATTTTTGGTATCCATAAAAGAAATAGGCGTTTCCAGCAAGGTCTGAGCCGGATTGTAAACCACATCCAGCTCCACCCCAAATCCAAGCGGGTCTTGCCCGATAAATCCAACCGCCTTCACCTGATTATTGGTGACTTCGATATAATTCTCTCCGTTGAAGGCAGAAATTCTCAGGTCAGCATTTGGAAACAAACCGGCTCCTGTACCGGAAGCGGCATCATTTACTTCAATGGTATCCATTGTCAAAGCATTCAAATCGGCCCAGTCCCAGGTTTGGCTTCCGCCGGTAGTTCCCAGGTCAACACCGGGCATCGGAGCATTTCCGGTCATGCCGACATCTCCAACTTCCGGGAAAATAGCATTGGTTATAGTGGGTTGCGCTGCGAGGAATCCGCAGCTTAGAATCATTATAAAAATGGGTAAAATTCGATACATCGTTTGGTATTTTTATGATAAAATTTTGATTTGAAATTGGTTAGTCTTTGTAAAATTAACAAATTCCGGTGGCCTTGAAACGAATTTTTTAGGTTTTCCTTGTACTTTTCATTTCAAAGGAGGATTTTAAATGAATATTTGTTTGATGGTTTACAGTTTATTTTTACGAAAAACCCTGTAAATGGATCATCCTTGCATAAATGCCATTTTGATCCAGCAGAGATTCATGCGTACCTCGTTCCACGATTTTCCCTTTGTCCAAGACGATAATTTCATCCGCATGGCGAATGGTGGACAAGCGGTGAGCGATGATGATCGAAGTGCGATTTTGGGTAATTTTCATAAGGGCTTCCTGCACCAGTTTTTCAGATTCAGAATCCAGGGCGGAGGTCGCTTCGTCCAGGATGAGGATCGGCGGATTTTTTAAAACGGCTCTGGCAATGGTCAGGCGTTGGCGTTGTCCACCGCTGAGTTTGGAACCCCGATCTCCGATGATGGTGTCGTATCCCTTTTCGGTTTCTACAATAAAATCATGGGCATTGGCAATTTTGGCGGCGGCGATTATCTCCTCTATAGTCACATCACTTTCACCAAATGCAATATTATTATATATAGAATCATTAAATAAAATAGCTTCCTGTGTCACCATTCCAAACAAATTCCGCCAATTTGATATTTTTAAATGTTTTATATCAATATCATCAATTAAAATTTGTCCCTCCGTTACATCGTAGAACCGAGCCACCAGATCCACAAAGGTAGACTTC
>JAHDCK010000536.1 GCA_020629915.1 Saprospiraceae bacterium | reverse complement strand
TACTTGATTTGTTAAAACTGGTACTGTTTAGTCGTCCTGTAAAGTTATACTTTTGCAATAGAAATTAAAATTAAATTTTATGAGAACATACATCGTAGATTCTTTTACCAATGTAGCTTTTAAGGGAAACCCGGCGGGTGTTTGCCTCATTGATGAGGCTATTTCAGAAAAGCGGATGCAATCCATCGCTACGGAAATGGGTTTTTCGGAAACCGCTTTTGTCCGTCCACTAGAAGGCAAAAATAAATACGCTATTCGGTTTTTTTCTCCTAAGAAAGAAATCCCCTTATGTGGTCACGCCACGCTGGCCTGTTCCAAAGTTTTATTTGAAGAAAATGAATTTGATAGTATTCATTTTGTAAATAAAAATAAATTGGATTTATATATAAAAAGAACGAGAGAGAAAATTGTTATGGAGTTTCCCATTTACGAAGTGCATCCGGCTGAGGTGCCACCCGCGCTTTTGAAGGCGTTGGGATTGAAGGAAGTGGAGAAAGTTTCTTTTAACAAGGAAACAGATATTTTAATTTTAGAAATAAAAAGTACTGAAATATTAAAAAACCTTCAACCGGATTTTGTAGCGATGATCAAGGCGCACGATCCCATTGACGGGGTTTTGGTTACGGCTCCTGCCAATGACGGATATGATTTTCATTCTAGATATTTTTGGCCCTGGGCCGGAGGTGATGAAGACCCGGTGACTGGAGCTACGCATACTTTTTTGACCAAATACTGGGGTGAGCGATTGGGTAAAAAACAACTGCGTTCCTTCCAGGCTTCTGCCCGCTCCGGCTTTATGGATTTAGAAATAACGGATAAGAATAAATTGCTTATAAAAGCTGAAGCAGTTATTGTTTTGAAAGGAGAATTGTTGATATGATTATTTTGGTAATTTAATTTTTTAGTATTCTATTTGTGCATTTGTCAAAACCTTCCCTACGGACGCTTAGTCAGCACAGATACTTTACGGCTTTAGCAAATGACAGAATATCATTTGTTAAAGCCGAGTGAAACGAGGTTTTGATAAATGACCTTTTTTACAATATTAATTTAGGTTATAATTATTTTATGGTAGAATTACGTCACAGCCTGGCAAAAGAAATTCCGGTATTTTTAAGCATACAAATTGATCCGGAAAACAAAGAATACATTGGACAGTATTCCAAAGAGGAACATCTGGAAAAAATGAACGATCCTAATATTCAGTACCTGACAGTTTTTGATATAAATAATAAAATTGTAGGTTTTGTTATTTTAGCGGGCTTAAAAGATAGTAATCACAACATTGAATTTCGGCGGTTGGTGATTACAGAAAAAGGGAAAGGCTATGGCAAGGCGACGATAGAGTTTATTAAAAAATATGCTTTTGAAAAATTGAACGCCTATCGCCTTTGGTTGGACGTTTATGATTTTAATGAAAGAGCATTTTATGTATATCAAAAAATGGGTTTTTTAGAAGAAGGGAGAAAGCAGGAATCGATCCAGGGAGAAGGAAAGCGAAAGACTCAGATTTTGATGTCAATTCTCAGGAAGGATTTTGTATAAGAACCAAAATAAATAATATGAAAAATAATGTTTCAAATAAAATAAAAGTCAAACGCCAGCCCAAGCGCGGCCACTACGATACTGAAACTATTTACCGCATTCTAGATTCCGATTGTGTATGCAACGTTGGCTTTGTCCATGAAGGATATCCGGTGATTATTCCCACGATATATGGGAGAAAAAACAATAAACTATATTTTCACGGAGCATCCTCCAGTCGGATGATAAAAAACCTGGAAGAAGGATTTGATATATGTATTTCTGTGTTTAATGTAACGGGATTGGTATTGGCGAAGTCCGCTTTCCATCATTCTATGAATTATGAATCTGTTGTTATCTTTGGTAGGGCAAGGCCGGTTGTAACGAATGAAAAAATGGAAGCCCTGAAAGCTATCTCCGATCAAATCCTGAAAGGCCGATGGGAAGATTGCCGCTTGCCCAATGAAAAAGAAATGAAAGC
>JAHDCK010000104.1 GCA_020629915.1 Saprospiraceae bacterium | reverse complement strand
GCCCGGAACTTGCGAATATGGGCAATATTGCCATTTAATTTTACCGGACTATTGTTAAGAAAAAGAAAGACAAAACCGCATACTAAAAAGCAAACCCCGCTGTCATTCCAATCCTCGGTTTCAATCCACCATCAATAAAATACCTTTGGATGATATCTACTTGTTCCGAAGCAATATCATTAATGCTTAGATTTAAACCTTCATCGCCACCAATGGCATCCACCGCACGTTCTACCTGATTGCTTTTAAAGAAAAAACCAAATCCGGCAAGCAGTTCAAAAGAAAGCCGATCGTTTAGAAACAACCATTGTTTGCCGCCGGTCAGACCCACACCATACGTCGTCATCCCCAATCCTCTGAAATTAAACACGTATGGATTGGCCGTCATTTCGTGTCTTTTATATTGAAAAAAGAAAGAAAAATAAACATCTTCGGGAATGTAACGCCATTGGTTAAGGTAGCCCCGGATATCAATTTGGCCGGAGTAGCCCCGAATGTCCAGCAGCAAAGAATCCGCTTCAAAAACTTCAAAGGTGTTGATAGAGCCTCTTCCGTTCAGGCTGAAACTTTCTCCAATCATTCGTTCGTAGTGCAGGGTAAATGATCCAACCATGGGTGTGAGCAAGTCTAATTTGACGACATTTTTTCTGGGCGATGGCCGCTCGATGATTTCCTGTGCGGTGATAGAAAACGCAAAAAGGAGAAGGACTATTCCTGTTAGAATAGAATTTTTTATATGAATTAGAATTTGTTTTTTAATAAAAATCATAGTAGAATGCGGTAACATTTATTCTCAATATGCCTTCGATACAAATACTAATTTATGATTTTAACAGCGTACCAATTATTTTGTCCTTTCTATGTTCCTTTTGCTAACATACGATGACAAATATGTTTTTTAGCTTTTCGTGAATAACTTTTATTACAAAGTATTATCCCGCCTGCGTTTCAAATTGCAATTTAGCTAAATTGCTGTACGCTCCGTCCTCAATCGCTGATAAATTTTCATGGGTGCCTTGCTCTACAATTTTACCATGTTCTAAAACATAAATACAATCCACCTCGCGAATAGTCGCCAGTCGGTGAGCGATGATGATCGACGTTCTATTTTTCATCAGGTGATTGAGGGCTTCCTGAACGACCTTTTCCGATTCCGCATCCAGGGAGGAAGTCGCCTCATCCAGAAGCAGGATAGCAGGATTTCTCAAAATCGCTCTGGCAATGGCAATGCGTTGCCGCTGTCCGCCTGACAATTTGATGCCCCGGTCGCCTACGATAGTTTCCAGTCCATCCGGGAAGGATTCGATAAATTCCCAGGAGTTGGATTGCTTCGCCGCTTCGATGATTTCAGCTTCGGTGGCATTGGGTTTTCCGTAGCGAATATTTTCGCGGATGGTTCCTCCAAAAAGTATAACTTCCTGAGGAACAATGGCAATATTTTTTCTTAATTTATATAAATCAATACTGGATATGTCTTTGCCATCCACTATTATTGCTCCCTGATCCACATCATAGAATTTTAATAACAACTGAACAATGGTAGATTTCCCCGCTCCAGAGGAACCAACAAGCGCAACCTTTTGTCCTGCATTTATATTGAAACTAATATTATTTAAAACAGGCAAATCTTTGCGGGAGGGATAGGAGAAGGAAACGTTTTTATATTCTATATTTCCTTTTAAAATATCAGCTTTATCGAGAGGCGCATTACTTAGAGACGTTTCGGTTTCGCTTTCTAAAATTTCCTGAATGCGTTCTGTCGCACCGACGGCTCCGGCCAGAGAAGTGTATAGGCTCCCCAGTCCGGCAATGGCAGAACCTATAATTCCTGTATATAAGATAAAAGAAAATAAGTCTTCCACATCCATCGTTCCGGCTTCTACCATCATCGCCCCTTGCCACAAGATAAAAAAGATGCCTCCAAACAATACGGTTATTATAAATATGAAAAAAACACCTCTGATTCGGGCGTATTTTAAAGAAATTTTTACAACGTCCTGAATGGTCTTGTTATATCTATTACTTTCTAATAATTCATTTGTAAATGCTTTGACCGTGTTGTGATTTTGCAGGGTTTCTTCTACTACAATATTACTTTCTGCCAGCATATCCTGCCGTTTCCTGGAGATGCGCTGGACCATCCGCCCGAAGACCATCGCCAAAACGACTATCACCGGAAAAGTCAGTAACATGATCAACGCCAGCCGGGGCGTCATGTAGGCGAGGATAGCCACACCCACGATCAGCACGACGATTTGGCGAAGGAACTCTGCGAGGGTGATTGAAAATGCCTGTTGCAATTGCTCCACATCTGCGGTGATGCGACTGGTCAATTCTCCTACCCGGCGGTTTTCAAAAAACGGAACCGATTGCGTAATAATTTTATCGTAAAGGGCTTGCCGAACATCAGCCATTCCTTTCTCACTCACCTTGGCAAACAGGATAACTCTAAAAAAGGAAAATAAACCTTGAATTATTAATAATATTAAAAAAAACAATCCCCACTGAGGAAGGGTCAGGGGAACTTCTGAAACGCCACGAGCTGTTTTGGCCATTTCGGTGGCGGCTCCGGGGAAGACCATAAATAATACACTTCCGGCTGCCAGCAAAACCAATCCGAAAAAGAAGGACCAGCGGTAAGGTCGGATGAATCGAAAAATGCGGATTGCTGACCGCAATTTTTCACGAGTAATTTTGGGTTTTTCAGGTGTATCTTTTCTTTTTGCCATCTGTGTGTATTGTATGGAAACAACAATTTTGTTGGTTTATTGTTCCGGGGTGCAAAGGTAAGGCTTTTGAGTTGAATTTTATTTCGTTGGAAATCCTTAATTTTAGGCGGATAAAAATAACAACTCATGCAAATTGAAGTCTGCTGCGGCCATTTGGAATCTGCACTCTTAGCAGAGCAGGGCGGAGCCGACCGCATTGAGTTGTGCAGCAGCTTGCCGCTTGGTGGCCTGACGCCGTCTCCTGCCTGTATAAAACTGGTAAAGGAAAATTTGTCTATTCCTGTTCGGGTTTTGATCCGTCCAAGGGAAGGGCATTTTTTTTATTCCAGAATAGAAAAACAACAAATATTAAAAGAAGTTGAAGATAGTTTGAACGCAGGAGCGGATGGATTAGTTGTCGGTGCATTGAATAAAGATTATAGCATTGATATTTTATTTATAAAAAAAATAATTAAAATAGCAAGGCAGACTTCTTTGACTTTTCACCGGGCTTTTGATTTTGTTGAGCATCCCTTTTTGGCCATGGAGCAATTACAGCAATTAGGATTTGATTATATATTAACTTCTGGTTTGCAAAAAACGGCCCGGGAAGGCAAGGAAGTGATCCGGCAGTTGGTGGAGAAAAGTCAGGGGCGGATTTCCATTCTTCCGGCATCGGGGATCAGTCCGGTGAACGCTTTGGAATTAAAAAATTATTGTGGGGTGAAAGCACTGCATCTTTCTGCAAAAGAGCTTATTTCTTATAATAATAAAAATCATCCGTTTGATATAGATTATTGGAAAGTTTCTCCTGAAATTTTAGAATCCCTGGAAATGAAGTTGAACCCATGAGAATTTTATTTATAATATCGTTTTTGTTTTTATTGGAATTTTCCTTTGGGCAGATTTCAAGAATCCAGCTTCATGACAATTGGGAATTTCGGCAAGCCACAAAATCAGAATGGATGCCGGCAAAGGTTCCGGGGACGGTTCAGGAAGATTTATTGCGCTTGGGGAAAATTCCAGATCCGCATTTTGGAACGAACGAAGATAGCATTCAATGGATAGAAAACGAAAGTTGGATTTACCAGACGACTTTTACCTTGCCGGATGAAATTTACAATAAAAAACATCATTTTTTATATTTTAAAGGGCTGGATACGTATGCGTCAATTTTTCTGAACGATCAGAAAATTGGAGATACCAAAAATATGTTTCGGAGTTATGAAGTGTATCCCGGCAATAAACTGAGGAAGGAAAATAAACTCGTTATTCAATTCCATTCACCCATCAAAAAAGGAAAAAAAATATTAGATCAAATTCCGTACAAATTACCTGCGGGAAATGATGCCGGAGAAATAAAAGTCAGTCCGGTAGTGCGGAAGGCAGGTTTTCATTTTGGCTGGGATTGGGGGCCGAGGATCGTGACGAGTGGCATTTGGAAACCAATTGAGCTGGTGAGCTTTGAGGAAAATCGCATTCACAAAGTGGTGACCCGACAGGAAGTCAATGAAGAGTTTGGCAGGATAAAACAAAACCTCATTTTACATCAAAGCCCAAAAGGAGAAATTTTAAAAATATATGTAGAAAATAAATTAGTAGAAGAAAAGCCATTAGAAAAACGATTGACTTCTCTGGAAACGATCATCGACGGCCCGGAGTTGTGGTGGCCGCATTCGCATGGAAAACCACATCTTTATCATATACGTTTAGAATTAATAAAAGATAGTATAATCCTGGACACCTGGGAGAAAAAACTGGGATTTCGGACAGTAGAACTTGTAGAAGATAAAGATGACATTGGCACGAGTTATTATTTTAAAATAAACGGAAAACCGATCTATGCTAAAGGTGCGAATTACATTCCGCAAAGTCATTTTACCAATAGCGTAACAGATGAAGATTATCGCCGTATATTGGAAAGCACAAGAAAGGCCAACATGAATATGATCCGTGTTTGGGGAGGTGGAATATACGAAAAAAAAATATTTTATGAAATTTGTGACGAATTGGGTTTGATGGTTTGGCAGGATTTTATGTTTGCCAATACGATGTCGGCTTATTCTAAAAATGTCATGAGCGATTTGCTTGGAGAAGTGCGTGAAAATTATATACGACTTACCGATCATGCAAGCATCGTGCACTGGTGTGGAAATAATGAAATCAATGTCGCCTGGTTCAATTGGGGCTGGCAAAACCAATATGGTTACTCCAAGGAAGATTCGGTTAAGTTATATAATAATTATGCTGATTTTTTTAGAAAAAGAATTCCAAAATTATTAGAAACCCTGGATTGCGATGAACCCTATTCGCATACCTCACCGCTAAGTAACTGGGGCAAACTCGAAAATTTTAATCACAGCAGTATGCACTACTGGGGGGTGTTCCACGGGGAAGATCCCTTTAGCGAATATGCCAAATACGTCGGACGTTTTAATTCGGAATACGGTTTCCAATCCTTCCCGACCTGGAATACTTTGCAATCTTTTTTACCAGAAGGAGAGCGAAAAATCAAAAGCAAGTTATTGGATAAAAGACAAAAAAGTTATAAGGGAAATCGTTTAATATATCAACATCTGGACCGGCATTTTCCCCGACCCAAAGACCTGAAAGAATTATCCTATTTGAGTCAGTTGACCCAGAGGTTGGGTATCGGTTATGCCATTCAAAATCATCGGGTAAAGCAACCGCATTGTCAGGGCACCTTGTACTGGCAACTCAATGATTGCTGGCCGGCCATCTCCTGGAGCAGCATCGACCATTCCGGAGAGTACCGTGCTTTGTATTACACGGTGAAAAAGAATTTGGATGATCCATCGGTTTTTGTAGAGTATCAAAATAACAAAACACATATTTATGTTGTGTGTGATACATTTGAGGGAGATCACGTTAATTTGAAATTGAAACTCAAGAATTTATCCGGTAAAAATATTTATCAACAAACGATATTTTGTAAAATGATTGGCCCTGGTGTGACGCAATTTGAATCCGGGGAATTGGATCGATTAATTAAAAAATCCAGGAAAGAAAAATTAGTTTTAGAGGTAGAATTAAATGCAGAAGAAAAGAAAGTTAATCGGTTTCATTATTTCGCTCCCCCCAAGAAATTACATTTAAAAAAATCGGAAGTGAAGTATGAATTGTCTAAAGAAAAAAATGGCATTCGCCTTCAATTGGAGTCGGAAAAACATATAAAAAATATTTGGTTGCAAACGAGTTTGCCGGGAAATTTTTCCGATAATTATTTTGATATGAGTGCGAATAAAACCTATACGATTTTTTTTGAAACGAATAAATCATTAAAAGATTTTAAAGAAACTTTCCAAATTTTAACATTGAATGATATTTTAAATCAACGGAAGTAATGAAATACAAAACACTCCAATTTACATTTGTTTTTTTTATATGCTCACTTTTTGTTCAGGCACAAAAAAGCGAAACCCTCATCCAATATGTCAATCCCTTTATCGGAACAGGCGGCCATGGTCACACCTTCCCCGGAGCAACAGTTCCCTTCGGGATGGTGCAACTCAGCCCCGATACTCGCCTGACCGGGTGGGATGGATGTAGCGGGTATCACTACACCGATAGTTTGGTTTATGGGTTTAGTCATACCCACTTGAGCGGAACGGGTGTTTCGGATTACGGGGATATTTTACTGATGCCATACACGGGAAAAACATATACGAACAATGGGGCAAATGAAGAGCCGGGTTATCGATCTGCATTTAAAAAAGAAAATGAAATTGCAGAAGCCGCTTATTACAAAACAAAACTAGACAAATATGATATTTTAGCAGAATTGACAGCGACAGAACGAGCCGGATTTCATAAATATACCTTTAAGGAAAATGATATAAAGAAAATTTTCATTGATTTAGAGCATCGGGATATGGTGCTGGATGCCTACCTGCGACAAGTAAACGAATACGAATTGGAAGGCTACCGACACTCCAAAGCCTGGGCGGAAAATCAGAAAGTTTTTTTTGTGATTAAATTCAATCAACCCATTCGCAATTCAGAATTTTATATTGATAATAAATTAATTAAAACCCAACAAGCCAAAGGGGAAAATATAAAATCTGCCTTCTCATTTGAAGCCGGAGAGAAGCCGTTAATGGTGCAGGTGGCTATCTCTGCTGTGGATATAAAAGGGGCCAGAAAAAATTTGGATGCAGAACTCACGCATTGGGATTTTAATAAAATAAAAAAAGAAAGTCAGGCCAAGTGGGAGAAAGCATTGTCAAAAATTATTATAAAAAATTCTAATAAAGATAAAAAAACAATATTTTATACTGCACTATATCACACGATGATTGCACCCAATCTCTACATGGACGCAGATGGACGTTATCGTGGGACGGATGATGAAATTCATCAAAGTGATGACCACACGCATTACACTATTTTTTCTCTTTGGGATACGTACCGGGCGACCCATCCGCTCTACACTTTGATAGAGCAGGAGCGGACAAATGACTTTATTAAAACTTTTATACATCAATATGAGCAGGGTGGAAAATTGCCGATGTGGGAGCTGGCGAATAACTATACGGGATGTATGATTGGGTACCATGCCGTTCCAGTTATATCGGATGCTTATATAAAAAATATTCGCGGATATGATGCGGAAAAAGCATTAGAGTCCATGATAAGCAGTGCGATGGCAAATCGCTTGGGAATTGATGATTATCGCAAGCACGGATTTTTGCCTGGCGAGGCAGAGGCGGAATGTGTTTCCAAAACATTGGAGTATGCTTATGACGATTGGACGATTGCGCAGATGGCGATGGCCATGGAAAAAAAAGAGGTAGCAGCTACATTTTACGAGCGGGCACAATATTATAAAAACGTATATGATCCAACTACAGGCTTTATGCGGGCGCGCCTGAACAATCGTTGGTTTTTTCCCTTTGATCCTTCCGAAGTGAATTACAATTATACGGAAGCTAATTCCTGGCAGTATAGTTTTTACGTGCCGCAAGATGTGGAAGGCTGGATTAAAATGATGGGTGGAAATGATAGATTGGAAGAAAAACTCGATGGTCTTTTTTCGGCCAGCAGCGAAACCAGCGGCCGGGATCAGGTGGACATCACCGGACTAATTGGTCAGTATGCACACGGAAATGAACCGAGTCATCACATCGCTTACTTGTATAATTATATTGGAAAAACACATAAAACTCAAAAATATGTTAGGCAAATTATGGAAGAACTTTACTCCAATCAACCCGACGGACTTTCCGGGAATGAGGACTGTGGACAGATGTCTGCCTGGCTGGTGATGAGTGCCCTGGGATTTTATCCGGTGGCTCCGGGCAGTCCGGATTATGTCATTGGTTCGCCCTGGTTTGATTCCGCTACGATTCAATTAGAAAATGGAAAATCTTTTAGAATAAATGCAGAAAATAACAGTAGAAAAAATATTTATGTAAAACAAGTTCGATATAATAAAATAGATTATAAAAAATCATACATTTCTCATTTTGATATAATTAAAGGAGGTGATTTGACTTTTGAAATGACTTCAGATTCTAAAACAAATTTTGGAAAGAAAATATCCAACTGGCCTAAAAGCAGAATTGAAACCAAGGAGATTGTAGCCGTTCCGGCAGTCGTTCGGGGCGAACGAGCTTTTTTGGGTTCCACAGAAATTGAATTGACTTGCGCTACTAAAGATGCAACTATTTTATATAAAATAAACAATGGCGCAACAAAAACTTATTCCGGCCCATTTAAGATTTTAGAAAATGCAGAGTTGATCACCTGGGCGACAAAAGAAGGAACTATACAAAGCAAAGAGGCCGTTAGTAATTTTTTCCTCATGCCTGAAAACCGATCCCTAAAACTTAAAACGGAATATGCTTCCCACTACGCTGCCGGAGGAGATAATGCCTTGATCGATATGCTCCGGGGTGGACGGGATTACCGGACGGGAACCTGGCAGGGATATTACGGACATGGGATCGAAGCCATTGTTGATTTGGGTGAAAAAACAAATATAAATGAAATTGGAATAGGATTTTTGCAAGATGAAAATTCCTGGATTTTTATGCCAACGGAAATTGAATTTTTTATTTCTAAAAACGGAAAAAAATTCCAATCTTTAGGGAAAGTTACAACCGAAATTTCCCCCAAAGAAAAAGGAGCTATTTTAAAGGATTATAAAATTCAAACAAAGAAAAAAGCAAAATATATAAAAATTATTGCTAAGAATCGAGGCGTTTGCCCGCCGTACCACAAGGGAGCTGGAGGCAAGTGCTGGATTTTTGCCGATGAGATTTTTGTGAATTAAAATGGGAAGGAATAATTCCCCTCAAACAATTTCCCTTGTAATTCTTTATTATTTTATAATTAAAATGTGAATATTTCTACTCCGTTTACATTGTAAAATACCAAAACACATGAAACAAAACAGAAGAAATTTTATAAAAAAAACCACAATGCTTGGGGCCTTGGGCTTGTCCGGTCATCTGGGCTGCGCTGCCAAATCTGCCAAAAAAACATCTTCCGGGCCGGTTGTTTTATCCACCTGGTGGCATGGCATTCCGGCCAACAAAGCCGCTTGGGAAATATTGGGAAAAGGTGGCAAGGCTATAGATGCAGTGGAGGCAGGCGTCCGCGTAGTAGAATCCAATCCGGAATACCAATCTGTTGGTTTAGGCGGAAGGCCCGACAGGGACGGAAACGTCACCTTGGATGCCTCTATCATGGATGAAAAAGGTGAAGCAGGTTCTGTTTGTTTTTTGCAACATATAGAAAATCCTATATCTGTGGCGCGCAAGGTGATGGAGGAAACCCCTCACGTTATGCTGGCCGGAGATGGTGCTTTGCAGTTTGCTTTGCAAAATGGTTTTGTCAAAAAAAATCTCCTGACGGAAAAATCTAAAAAGGCCTGGGAAGAATGGAAAATCAAATCTAAATATAAGCCCATTATTAATATTGAAAATCATGATACGATTGGTTTGATTGCCTTGGATAAAAATGGTGACCTGTCTGGTGCTTGTACGACGAGTGGCCTCGCCTACAAAATGTATGGTCGGGTAGGGGACTCGCCGATTATCGGTGCAGGATTATTTGTGGATAACGAAGTGGGCGCAGCCACCGCTACCGGCATGGGCGAACTCATGATCAAAACCGTGGGTTCTTTTTTAATTGTAGAATTAATGCGACAAGGAGCTACACCTATCGAAGCCTGTAAGGAAGCCATACAACGTATTGTAAAAAAAACAAATTATGAGGATATGCAGGTGGCTTATCTGGCATTGGATAAAAATGGAAATAAAGCAGGTTATGCCCTGCGTGGTGGCTTCGGATATGCGGTGATGGAAAACGGAGAAAATAAAATGTATAATGCAGATTCTTATTTGAAATAAAATAATAAAAAACCGAAATGTCAAAAATCAATAACTACCGCTCTGCATTTATATATATGATTTTGCTCTTTTTTATGTGGGGTTTTCTCACGGAGCTGAACAATACCCTGATACCTTTTTGCAGGGGATTATTTGAGTTAAACTATTTCCAATCTTCCCTGGTTTCCTCCGCATTTTTCATTGCGTTTTTTGTAATGAGTTTACCTGCTGCCAAGTGGATTGAGTATTTAGGGTATCGTGCCGGGATAGTTGCCGGATTGCTGCTCATGGCTATTGGGTGCTGGTTATTTATTCCGGCTTCTAATATGGAAGTATTTTATATTTTTTTGGGAGCTATTTTTGTTTTAGCGACTGGCGTCACCTTTTTGCAGGTCGCAGCTAATCCTTATGTCTCCCGATTAGGAGAACCGGAAGGCGCATCCTCTCGTCTGAATCTCTCTCAGGGATTCAATTCATTGGCTAAAATTATCGCTCCGATTTTTGGGAGTTATTTAATACTCGCTACCGTTCGGGGATTACCTCCGGAGGAACAAGCGCAAGCTGTACAGATGCCTTATTTGGGATTGGGGCTGGCTTTGGCTGCACTAGCTATATTATTTTATTTTATAAAACTTCCTAAAATAATTAAAACCTCAGATGATTCAGACGTACTAGCACACTCCTCCGGCAAAACCAGCATTTTTCAATTTCCGCAACTGAGATGGGGCGCATTGGCCATTTTCTTTTACGTGGGTGCTGAGGTAACAATTGCTTCTTTTTTCGTATTATTTATTAGTGAATATATTTTTCCGGCTCTGGCGGATTATCAGCAACTCGTAGCAGATTTGAGCGATGAAGAAAAGCTAATGAAGTTCCGTGAAATTGCCGAACGTCGGTTACCCTGGTTTTGGTCCCTGATGATGATAGGACGCCTGGGAGGAGCTTATATATTAAAATTCATCCCGGCTCCAAGGTTGCTCGCTATCGCTGCCGTTGCTTGTATTGCCATGATGACGCTCTTCCTTTTTTCCTCCGGTTACCTGGCCTTGTACTTGCTTATCGGGACGGGATTGTTTTTGTCTATCATGTGGAGTAATATATTTACTTTGTCTATTGATGGGCTGGAAAATTTTACCAGTCAGGGTTCCGGTATCCTGGTAATGTGCATTGTAGGCGGAGCAGCTATTCCACCCATACAAGGATTAATTGCAGATTCATCCTGGGGGCTTCAGGCTTCTTTTGTTGTCACAATATTTTGTTTTTTGTATATTTTATTTTACGCTATAAAGGGATATAAAAAAGGATAACCTTTTACGGATATTTATTTTTCAAATACTAAACTATTCATTACAGCACTCGCTACTTTATCCACGACCTCCTTTTCCAGACTTTGAGGAAGGATTTTATCCGGCGTTGGATTCTCGATACAATCCGCAAGCGCGAAGGCGGCAGCCAATTTCATTTTAGGCGTAATTTGTTTGGCTCCGGCTTGAAGCGCACCTTTGAAAATGCCAGGGAAAGCCAAAACATTATTGACCTGATTTGGCAGGTCGCTACGTCCGGTTCCGACGATGGCCGCACCACCTTTGTAAGCTTCTTCAGGCATGATTTCAGGAACGGGATTCGCCATTGGAAATACAAGAGCATTTTTATTCATGGTAGCGATGTCTTCAGCAGTTAGTAAATTGGCAATACTCACACCAATAAAAACATCCGCTCCCCGAATGGCATCTTTGACCGTTCCTTTTTTATTTTCCCGGTTAGAAAACTGTAGAATTTCTTTTTTGACCGGATTGAGATTGTCCCGATCTCTATGGAGTATACCCTTGCTGTCGCAAAGCACCATATCTTTTACAGGGATGCAAACCTCCGGATCAAAATTCACACACCGCAGCATTTTTGCAATGGCGATCCCGGCAGCCCCTGCACCATTGATGACGACTTTCAAATCCTCAATTTTACGTCCTGTAATTTTACAGGCATTGATCAACCCGGC
This sequence comes from Saprospiraceae bacterium, assembly GCA_020629915.1. Lineage (GTDB taxonomy): Bacteria > Bacteroidota > Bacteroidia > Chitinophagales > Saprospiraceae > JAHDCK01. Next base: position 666 of record JAHDCK010000104.1, on the reverse strand, counting down.
GAGCAAGACAATCGCTGTTCCGTGCTGGTCATCGTGAAAAACGGGAATACCCAAATCCTGCAAGCGACTTTCAATTTCAAAACAGCGGGGCGCAGAAATATCTTCGAGATTGATTCCGCCAAAAACAGGGGCGATCAATCTTATCGTTCTAATAATTTCTTCAGTATCCTCCGTGTCCAGGCAAATCGGAAAAGCATCCACTCCGGCAAATTCCTTGAACAATAATGCCTTTCCTTCCATCACCGGAATGGCAGCGAGCGGCCCAATGTTGCCAAGACCCAACACGGCGGTTCCATCACTAATAATAGCAACAGTGTTTCCTTTGATGGTCAACTGTCGGGCGGCATCAGGATTGTCCTTAATAGCCAGGCAAGGTCCGGCAACTCCGGGAGAATAGGCAATGGATAAATCGTATTGCGTTTCTACTGGAATTTTACTTTTCACTTCCAGTTTCCCGCCATTTTCCCGGTGCATTTTCACAGAGTCCTCGTAATAATTCTTGGTGGTCTTTTCCATTATAAAATATCAGTTTTGTAAATCGGACAAGAGTGCGTCCGCAAAGGTACGAAAGGAAAAGGACTTCCTTTTGTGGGTAGAGCGGAAGTGATTTTTTCTTTTTATTTAAAAACCCAAATCTATTTTCTGTTAATAGATTTGGGCTTTTTA